>JAYVRO010000313.1:0-5072 GCA_043776165.1 Rubrivivax sp.
CACCAGTTCGCGCAACATGGCGCAAAAGTCCACCACGGCCTGGTTGGCGCTGGCCAGCACTTGCGCTGACGGCGCGGGTTCGAGCGCACTCAGGATGGCAAGCGACCAGCCACGCAACGGCGTGCGCTGGGCGTGCGGGATGGCTAACAAATTGCCGATCACTTCAACTGGGATCTGCGCCGCAAAGTGCTCGATCAAATCGGGCTCGGGCTGGTCGTCAAATTGATCGAGCAGCTTGTCCACCAAGCGCGTCACATCGGCTTCCAGGCGGCTGACCACGCGCTGGCTGAGCGCGCCCATCAGCATGCGCCGCACGCGCGTGTGCAGCGGCGGGTCACTGAAAACGAGGCTTGTGGTGTGATGTTCAAAGATTGGCGTGCCCGCCCCAAAACGCGGCGCAAATTCGCGTTGTTTGTCCGAGCTGGCTTGCGCGCTGCGGTAAACAGCCAGCACATCACCGTAACGTGTCAGCAGCCATGCGTTGGGGCCCAGCGCGTGCACCGGCGCGTGCATGCGCAGCGCGGCGTAAAACGGATAGGGGTTGTCGATGAACCCCACCGGCGGCGCGGCGAGGCTGAAGGTCTTGGTGGCGCCGAGGTGCGCGGCGCTGAACACGGGCTTGTCCAGTTTGTCCATAGGTGGACCAATGCTACCGACGCCTATAGTGGCGTCATGTCATCGTTTGACCTTGCTTCCTTGCCCCCGGCACTCAGCGGCCCAGCCGTTTGGCGTGGCGCCGACATGCAGCGCCGCACCGACTGGATCGAGCAGCTCACGCCCGCTGAAGTGCAAGAGATCGCGGCCGCCGCGGACCACTTCATCAAAAGCGGGCTGGACCTGGCCAGCATGCAAGCTGGGCAATTTGCCTTGCCGCACTTTGCGCCGCGCCTGGCCCGCATCGGTGATGAGGTCTTGAAGGGCCGCGGCTTTGTTCTGCTGCGCGGCCTGCCCGTGCAACGCTGGAGCGTGCAGCAAAGCGCCACGGCATTTTTTGGCATCGGCACGCACCTGGGCCATGCCGCCACGCAAAACGCGGCGGGCCATGTGTTGGGCCACGTGCAAGACCTGGGGCTGGCCAGCAACGACCCGCGTGTGCGCATCTACCAAACCGCTGAGCGCCAAACCTTCCACACCGACAGTTGCGACGTCGTGGGCCTGCTGTGTCTGCACGCAGCGCAAAGCGGCGGCCAGTCGGCCCTGGTGTCGTCCAGCACTTTGTGGAACGAGATACGCACGCGCTGCCCCGAGCTGGCCGCGCTGCTCTTGCGGCCCGTGGCCACTGACCGGCGCGGTGAAGCGGCGCCCGATGGTCGGTCGTTTTTCACCATCCCCGTGTTCAACTGGTTTGCTGGTGAGATGTCGGCCATCTACCAGCGCCAGTACATCAATTCGGCCGCGCGGTTTGCCGATGCCCCGCCATTAACCATTGAAATGATCGAAGCGCTGAACCTGTTAGACAGCCTGGCCAATGACCCGGAACTGCACTTCTTGATGACCCTGGAACCAGGCGATTTGCAACTGGTGCACAACCACACCTTGCTGCACGACCGCATGGCCTTTGTCGACTGGCCCGAGCCCGAGCGCGCCCGCCACTTGCTGCGCTTGTGGCTGGCGCCGCCCACAGCGCGGCCCTTACCTGATGTCTATGCGCAGCGCTATGGCAGCGTGGTGCCCGGGCGGCGTGGGGGGGTGTCGTCGGCGTTTCGCGTCGCTCCCTGGGTCGCGCAATGAACGATTGAAGAAAAGGGTTCGCACACCATGTTCACCGGCATCGTGCAAGGCGTGGCCAGCATCGCCGCCATCACCGACCGCCCAGGCCTGCGCAGCTTCACGCTGCAATTCCCCGCAGCTTTTGATGAGGACTTGGCCATTGGTGCGAGTGTGTCGGTGGACGGCGTTTGCCTGACCGTCACGTCATTGTTGAAAGACAACAGGGCAATGTTTGACGTGATGCAACAAAGCTTGGCGCTCACCACGCTGGGCCTTTTGACGATGGGCCATGCCGTCAACGTCGAGCGCGCCGCGCGCGATGGGGCTGAAATTGGCGGCCATCCGCTGTCGGGTCATGTCGATTGTTTAGCGACCCTGGTGCAGGTGCGCAGGCCCGAGAACAACTGCGTGCTGCGCATCCAGGTGCCCCCGCGTTTTGTGCGCTACCTCTTTGCCAAGGGTTACATCGCCATCAATGGCGCGAGCCTCACGGTGGCCGAAGTGGACAAAGGCGCGTGCTGTTTTGAGGTCTGGCTGATCCCAGAAACGCTGCGCGCCACGACCTTCCACGTCAAGCGCGAGGGTGACGCACTGAACATCGAGATCGAGCGCCAGACACAGGTGTTTGTCGACACCGTGCGCGACGCTTTGGACGAGCGGCTGGGGCCGCTGCTGCCTGCGTTGGAGGCGCTGCTGGCGCAGCAAGGCTTGAGCATGGACTCTTTGGCAACGCCAGCAGTACTGTCTGGCCCGGGCTACGCGACCGCAACGACTGGAGCCTAAAACCCTGCGCCTAACCTGTCGGCGGCGGCCAAGTAGCTGGCCAAGTCACGTCCGTGCTGGACAGGGAAACACCCTGGGGCCACGACCAGGCCGTGAATGCGGTAAACGCGAAACGCTCGGAACGCACCATCGAGTTCGCTCCAACCCCCCAAGACCCAGGTCCCGCCGACGTAGCGCAAGCACAAGGCCCGGACCGCAGCTTCGATGGCTTGACCGTCGCCCTGCGTGTAATCGAACGACACGCGCCTTCGGTCGGCGACGGCTTGGCGCAACACACGCAAGGTCCGCTTGACCTCAGCAGAGACGCGAAAGTCGGGCACCAAAAGTCCGATGTTGTCCAAGCTCGGTCGCAAACGTGCGGGCAGGACTGCATCGATCTTCGCCAGCAGCGCCTCGGCGGCTTCGGCCAAGCCTTCGTCGGCACAACTTTGCACGAGCCGCGCGCCGAAGACGAGCGCTTGCAATTCCTCGGGCGTGAACATCAGCGGCGGCACGCTGTAACCGCGGCGCATGCGAAATCCGATCCCCGCTTCGCCCTCGATTGGCACACCGCTGGCTTTGAGGTCAGCGATGTCCCGATACACGGAACGCCGGGCAATGCCCAAGCGCTCGGCGAGCTGGTTGCCGGTGAGCACGTTGCCCCGCCCGAGCAACAGGGTCAATTGAAAGAGTCGGTCGGCCCTGCGCATGAATTTCCTCAGACTGATGCCATGACGGTGGCCACAGCACCTCACTAGCATGCGTTCCGGCTCAAGGCACTTTTGTCACCCTTTCGTCACCTTCAGCCAAGCATCCCCCAACGATTTGTCCTTCAAGGAGCGTACTTCATGTCCAGCGTGATCAATTGGTTCGACATCCCAGCGACCGACTTCGAGCGTGCCGTTCGGTTCTACGAAACCGTGCATGGAACGAAGCTGATTCAAGAGAACATGCTGGGTGCGCAGATGGCGCTGTTCCCGGCCAAACCCGGCGAAGTAACCGGCGCCATCATGGCGCGCGCTGGCGTGTCGCCAGGAACGAACGGGACCACGATCTACTTGAAGGCCGGCAGCGACCTGGCCGTGGCAGCGGCGCGGGTGGAGGCGGCGGGCGGCAAGGTCGTGTTCCCGAAGACTTTCATCAAGGAGGGATTCGGCTACTTCGCCATCATGATCGACACCGAAGGCAACTCGGTCGGTCTGCATTCGCCGAACTAGCCGTCCGGGAGCCGACCATGAACTTATCAAGCTTGAGGCTGACAGGCCTTGCCGCACTGCTGGCAACGGCAGCCACCACATTGGCGTTTGCGCAGGTCGACGGGCCACCGCTCAACCCAGTCGTTCACGTCGAAGTTCTGGGTGCTGACGCGCCGCGGCTTCAGAGTTTCTATCGTGAGCTGTTCGGCTGGAAGCCCACGCTCAATGCACAGGGCTACGGCTATGTTGCGGTGGCGCCTACTGCCGGCGCGTCGCTCACCGGCGGCGTCGGCCCCAGCGCTCAGCGCCAGCCGCTGGTGGTCTTCTACGTCAAGGTTGACGACGTAACCGCCACGATGAAAAAGGCCGAGAGCCTCGGCGGAAAAATCTTGGTGCCGCCTACCGACGTGCCCGGCGGTGTGACGTTCGGGCGCTTTGCCGACCCCGAGGGCAATGTGATCGGCGTGGTGCGGCGTCCAAATTAAGCCGGGGCATCGCTCGGCCAAACCGCAGGGCGAGCGGCCTGGCCCTGGTTTGCACGTTGGATGTGACCTGATCACATGGCCACTGAGCCACCCTGTCCAATGTCATGGCGCACCACGGCGCGCAGGAGATCAGTGCGCGTGATGACGCCCACGCGCTGCCCCAGGCCGTTGACGATGACGATGGGCGCGTCGCGCTCAGCCCCTTGTTCGATGAGGTGACTGAGCAAGGTCGTGTCGGCCATCTCTTGGGCATCCGCCGCCACCGTGCCGTGCGCTGCTTGGTACGCCGCGAGCGGTGTCATCAGCGAATGCGCTTGCAGCAAATTCAACCGCGACATGCCCGCAACAAAGGCCGCCACGTAGGCATCAGCGGGCGACAAAACAATCTGCGCTGGTGTGCCGATTTGCACGACGACGCCATCGCGCATGATGGCAATGCGGTGGCCGATGCGAACGGCTTCTTCAAGGTCGTGCGTGATGAAGACGGTGGTCTTTTTCATCGTCGCCGCGAGCTGCATGAACTCGGTTTGCAACTGGCGTCGGATGAGCGGGTCCAGCGCACTGAAAGGCTCGTCCATCAGCAAGATGTCAGCATCCGTTGCGATAGCGCGCGCCAAACCCACGCGCTGTTGCATGCCGCCCGACAACTCATGCGCAAAGCGATCGCCCCAGCCCGTCAGCTCAACCAGCGCCAAAGCGCGCTCGGCCGCTTCCCAGCGCGCTTTGCGCGCCACGCCGCGAACCTCCAAGGGCATGGCCACGTTGTCACGCACGGTGCGGTGCGGCATCAGGCCAAAGTCTTGAAAAACCATGGCGATGCGCCGGTTGCGCAGCGTTCGCAGGTGCGCGTCGTCCAGCGCCATCACGTCTTGGCCATCCACCAACACGGCGCCCGAAGTGGGCTCCAATAAGCGGTTGA
>JAYVRO010000314.1:0-5069 GCA_043776165.1 Rubrivivax sp.
AGCGCCACCAATTCGAAAGGCTGGGGCAACAAGCGCAGGTGCTGGCTTTCCAGCTTGGAATAGTCCAGCACGTCGTTGATGATGCCCAGCAAGTGCTCGCCGGTGTGCTCGATGGTGTGCAGGTAGTCAGCGCGCAGCCGCTCGGTGGTCACGTCAGCCCTTTGCAGTTCACGCGCCAAACCCAGGATGCCGTGCAGTGGTGTGCGCATCTCATGGCTGATGGTGGCCAAAAACTGCCCCTTGGCGGCGCTGCTGCGCTGGGCTTGTTCCAGGGCGCTCTCACGTTGTGCGGCCATGTCTTGCATGGCATAGCGCAGGCGCAACATGTCGGTGGTGTGATCTGACATGCGCCGACCATCGGTCAACAAAACGAACAAGAAGAAAGCCATGCCTGCACCAACAAAGGTTGACACCACCGGCGACACCGCAGAGAACTGGCCAAAGTGGAACAACATGGACGGGACCAAGAGCGGCAGGATGTAGGCCAGCATCACCCGCAAATGCATGGCCAGGGTCATCAGCGCCACGGCCGCTACGCCGAGCAACGTGGCCACCATCAGCACAGCCATGACCGGGTCTTCGCGCGGCAGCAGCACCGTGCCCAAGAGGCCCGTCACTGCGCCATCGGCCACCAAGGTCCATTCGAGCTGACGAAGCGTGCGCGCCGAGTCCAGCGTGCCCTGGCGGCGGTAGTGCTCGGAATGCACCACGCGCAGCAAGCTCACTGCTATTTTCACCACCAACCAACCCAACAACCATGCCGGGTTGACGGCAACCCACAGCACCCAAGTCACAGCCAAAGCAAAAGGAATATTCGACCAATTGGCGCACCGTGCCCGTCCCAGCGTCAGCGCGGCAAGGCCCGCGCGCAACTGCGGTTCGAACTGCGGTTGTGAGTGCGGTTGTGAGTGCCGTTCAAGGGCTTGCGACGCAAGGGCGGCAGGGGCCTGAGTCGGGGACATGGCGAACCAATTCTTGAGTCTTGTGTGTTCTTGTCTGTGATGGTCGCACAGCCGCGACCCGTCAACGGGGTGCAAAAATCACTCGTAAACCCTTTGCGGAGTCGACGTGCAAAACATTTATGAACGGGGCCTGAGCAAGAACGCGGCCAACCATGTGGCCTTGTCGCCGGTCAGCTTTGTAGAGCGTGCCGCCGAGGTATTTGCTGACCTGCCTGCCGTCATCCATGGCCAACGCCGCACCACCTGGGCACAGACCCGCGAACGCTCGGCCCGCTTGGCCGCTGCCTTGCAAGCCCTGGGCGTACAGCGCGGCAGCACCGTGAGTGTGATGCTGCACAACACGCCCGAGATGATCGAAGCGCACTACGCGGTGCCCGCGCTGGGCGCGGTGCTCAACACCTTGAACACGCGGCTGGACGCGCCGCTGCTGGCTTGGCAGATGAATCACTGCGAAGCCATCGTGCTGATCACCGATCGCGAGTTGGCGCCTGTGATGCGTGAGGCACTTCAATTGTTAACAAGCGAACATGGCCGCGCGTTGATCGTCATCGACGTGTGCGACAGCGAATACACCGGCCCCGGCGAACGGCTGGGCACGCACGACTACGAAAGCCTGCTTGCCGCGCACGCCCCACTGCTGCAACTGAGCGGCCCAACGGATGAATGGGACGCCATTGCCGTGAGCTACACCAGCGGCACCACGGGCGACCCCAAAGGCGTCGTCACCCACCACCGGGGCGCCTACCTCAATGCCGTGAGCAACGCCGCCACCTGGACCATGCCGCACTTTGCGCGCTACTTGTGGACACTGCCCTTGTTCCACTGCAACGGCTGGTGCTTTCCGTGGACGGTGGCCATGCTTGGTGGCGTGCACATCTGTTTGCGTAAGGTGGAAACGTTGGCCATCTTCAGCGCTATGCGTGAACACGCGGTGAGCCACTTTTGCGGTGCGCCCATCGTGCACAACCTGCTCATCAACGCGCCGGCTGAACAGCGCGCGGGCATCACGCAGCAAGTGCGCGGCATGGTGGCAGGTGCAGCGCCGCCGGCCAGCATGATCGAAGGCATGGCACGCATTGGCTTCGATGTCACGCACGTTTATGGCTTGACCGAGGTTTATGGCCCCGCTGCGGTGGCCGTCAAACGCGAGAGCTGGTCAAGTCAAACGTTGTCAGAGCAGGCTCGTTTGAATGGCCGCCAAGGCGTGCGCTACGCTTTGCAAGAAGGCATGACGGTGATGGCGCCCGAGACGATGCAAGAGGTGGCGGCCGACGCCACCACGATGGGTGAAATCATGTTTCGCGGCAACATCGTCATGAAGGGCTACCTCAAAAACGAAGCGGCCACCGCCAGGGCCTTTGAAGGTGGCTGGTTCCACACCGGCGACCTGGCCGTGATCGAGCCCGACCGCTACGTGAAGATCAAGGACCGCAGCAAGGACATCATCATCTCGGGCGGCGAAAACATCAGCAGCCTGGAGGTCGAAGACGCGCTTTATCGCCACGCCGCCGTGATGGCCTGCGCCGTGGTTGCCAAGCCCGACGCCAAGTGGGGTGAGACGCCGGTAGCCTATGTCGAAACCAAGGCCGGTGAGGTGGTCACGGTCGAGGAGCTGGTCGCGCATTGCAAGGCCCTGTTGGCAGGCTACAAAGTGCCGCGCGACATCCGGTTTGAAGACATCCCGAAAACCAGCACCGGCAAGATCCAGAAGTTTCAGTTGCGTGAGCGCGCGCGCTCGACGCCAGCCACCGATGGCGACGCTTCGAGTGATTCAAAGGGGAAAAATTAATGCATGACATGACTCAAACAGTGGCTGAGGTGCTGTTGCAATCCAAAGACCCACGCGGCGTGGTGACCCTCACCTTGAATCGCCCTCAAGCCTTCAACGGTCTGTCAGAAGCCTTGCTGGCGGCGCTGTTGAAAGCACTCCAGGACGTGGCCCAGGACGCCACCGCGCGGGTCATCGTGGTGCAGGCCGCGGGCAAGGCCTTTTGCGCCGGCCACGACCTCAAAGAGATGCTCGCCGTGCCCGCACTGGCCTATTACGAGCGGCTTTTTGCGCTGTGCTCACAGGTCATGCTGGCCATACAGGCGGCGCCGCAGCCCGTCATCGCACGCGTGCAAGGTATCGCCACCGCAGCAGGCTGCCAGCTCGTGGCCATGTGCGACCTGGCCGTGGCCAGCAGTGACGCGCGTTTTGCCGTCAGCGGCGTGAACCTGGGCCTTTTTTGCAGCACACCCAGCGTGGCCTTGTCGCGCAACCTGGGCCGCAAAGCAGCGTTCGAGATGTTGGTGACGGGAGAATTCATCAGCGCTGAACAAGCCAAGGAAAAGGGCCTGGTCAATCGCGTCGTCCTATCTGAAAGGTTGGACGCGGAGGTGGAAAAGCTGGTGACCAGCATCGTCGCCAAACCCGCCGTGGCCATCGCCGCTGGCAAGGGCCTGTTCTATCGGCAACTGGAAGCGGGTGTTGCCGCAGCCTATGAAGACGCCGGCCACACCATGGCCGGCAACATGATGGCCAGCGACACGCTGGAAGGCGTGGCGGCGTTCATTGAAAAGCGCAAGCCGGGTTGGGCTTGAAAACATTCATACGACGACCGCCTTGCTGGCCATTGCGTGATCAAAACTCGCCATCCCTGCATCACGTCTGCAGGCCCTTCGAAGCATTGCCACTGTCGGCGGCGCCCGGCAGCCGCTCGAAAATGCCCATGCCCAACAGCATGGCCGCCACAAAGGCTGCTGCTTTGGGCTCGGCCATGCCCAGCGCGACCAGCCCTGGCCCGGGGCAGAAGCCGGCCAGACCCCAGCCCACACCAAACAGCAGGCTGCCCATGACCAAACGTTGGTCAATGGCGCTGGCCGTGGGCAGCACGATGGCCTCACCCCAGGGTGTGTGGCGGCGGTGGCGGGCCACGACGAAGGCCAAGGCTGAAACGACCACGGCACCGGCCATCACCAGCATCAATGACGGGTCCCAGGCGCCAAAGAGGTCGAGAAAACCAATCACCTTGGCCGGGTTGGCCATGCCCGACAAAACCAGGCCCAGGCCGAAGACCAGGCCCGACAACAGTGCAGTCAGAAGAGACATCGCGAGACCTCAGCGTTTCATCAAGTGGCGCAACACGGCCACAGTGGCAAAACCGGCCGCCATGAAAGCGGCAGTGGCGACCATCGAGCGTGTGCTCAGGCGCGACAAGCCGCACACGCCGTGCCCGCTGGTGCATCCCGCGCCGTAGCGCGTGCCGATGCCGACCATCAGGCCCGCCAGCAAAATGGTGCCCAAGCTGGCGTCAATCTGCGGCCTTGGCAAGGTGGCGAAGAGCGCATAAAGCCAGGGCGAAACGATCAAGCCCAGCACAAAGGCCATGCGCCAGGCGACGTCTCGCGCGCGAGGCCGCAGCAACCCGCCCACGATGCCGCTGATGCCCGCGATGCGGCCATTGAGCAGCAACAGGATGCCCGCAGCCAGGCCGATCAGCGCACCGCCCGCCAGTGCGGTCCAGGGTGTGAAGTGAATCCAATCTATCGCCACGGTGAGCTCCTTGTGTCAGGGTTCAGGGTTTGGGGTTCAGGGTTTGGGGCAGTAAAGGCGATACAGCACCGCCACGATCTGCAGCAAGTCCGGGTCGGCAATGCTGTAGTAGATGTTCTTGCCCTCGCGCCGCGTGGTCACCACGGCCTCGCCGCGCAGCACGCCCAGTTGTTGCGACAAGGTGGGCTGGTGGATGCCCAGTGCTTCTTCCAGTTCGCTCACGCACATCTCGCCTTGCGCCAGCTGGCACAGCAACAGCAAACGTTCGACATTGGCCAGGAGCTTCATCGCGCCCACGGCCTGGTCGGCAGCAGTGCGCAATGCCTCAGGGTCGATGACGAGTCGGGTACGGGGCATGGCAAGTTGCGTTGGCTTGTTGGCGTGACCGGGTTTCGGTCAGTGACTTAAACAATATATCACGCAATATAGTATTGATATATAGAATAAAAACTTGCCGTGCAGCGCCCCGCGTTGCAAACAGGACAGGACAGGACCCAATACTGTTCACTTTGTACCGTTCGCACTGAGCTTGTCGAAGTGCCTGGCGGGGCTTCGACAAGCTCAGCCCGAAC
>JAYVRO010000315.1:0-1592 GCA_043776165.1 Rubrivivax sp.
CAGTGCACGGCCACCACGCAAGTGGCCGCCACGGTGGTGGAGCTTTACACCTCTGAGGGTTGCAGCTCCTGTCCACCCGCTGACCGTTGGCTTTCCACACTCAAAGGCCGCCCCGACGTGCTGGCCTTGGCCTTCCACGTCAACTATTGGGATCGCTTGGGCTGGCCCGACCGTTTTGCGTCAGTCGAAGCCACCGAGCGCCAGCACCTCCTGGCCAGCGCAGCCCGCAGCAACGCGGTCTACACACCACAAATCGTTGTCAACGGTCGAGACGAGCGCTCTGGCTCGAACCTGGCGGGCAAGACGTTGGCGCTGCCGAGCACGCAGCTGACACTGGCGCGAGAAGGCGGCAGCGTTGTCGCCCGGCTGAGTGCGGGCGCTGCCGCCACGCGCTTGGCAGGCTACTGGGCGGTGCTTGAAGACAAGCACCAAACCAAAGTGCGCGCCGGTGAAAACTCGGGTGAAACGCTGTTGCACGACCACGTGGTGCGTTTGTACAAACCGGTGGCGGCATGGACCGGTGACAAAGCCTTCAGCTCACAACTGAACATCAGCGCCGGTGACCCGGCCAACCCGCGCCGCGCGGCCTTTGTCGTGGTCGACCCCGTCACGCAGCGCCCCTTGCAAGCCGCGACGTTGGCTTTGCCAGCGGGGTGTTGATTGACCGCTGTTTGTGAAGCGCTGTTTGTGAAGCGCTGTTTGTAAAGCGGCAGTTTGCAAAGCCACTGTTCATCAGGTTTCTCGCAAAGCCTTGCGCAGCTGCTGGCCGACTTCAGGCCGCGTGGCAAAGGCATCGGTCGGGTTGCGCAGCGCCATCACGTCTTCCAAACGGGTTTGCACCGGCGCCAAGCTCTTGGGGTGGCTGAAGATGTAGAAGTTATTGGCATCCATCGCATCAAACACAAACTGTGCCACTTGCGCTGCGCTCACGCGGCCTTTGCTTACCGCCTGCTCACTCATGGCTTGCGAGATGAGCTGGCTCTTGGTGGGTTTGACGTTGGCGTCGGTCACATCGCCAGGGCGATTGCGATCGCTGTGACTGATGCCCGTGGGCACAAAGTAGGGGCACAGCACATGGGCGTGCACTTGCTCGGTGACCATCGCCAAGTCCTGATAGAGCGTTTCGCTCATCGTCACCACGGCGTGTTTGGTGGCGTTGTACAGGCCCGAGCTCGGTGGGCTGAGCAAGCCAGCCATGCTGGCGGTACTGACCATGTGGCCACGCCAAGCTGGGTTGCGTTTGGCAGCGTCTAACATCAAAGGTGTAAAGATGCGAATGCCGTGCGCCACCCCCATCAGGTTCACGCCTACCAGCCATTCCCAGTCTTTGAGGCTGTGCTCCCAGATCAGGCCGCCAAAAGCAACACCCGCGTTGTTGAAAACAAAATTGGGTACGCCAAAACGCTGAACAGTAGCGTCAGCCAGGGCCTGCACTTCGGCGGATTTAGCGACGTCCAGTTGGAAGGGCAACACCTGCGCGCCCAAGGCGCGGACGTCTTCAGCCGCCAGCTCCAGCGCGTCGGCCTGCACGTCGGCCATCACCACGTTCATACCGCGTCGCGCGGCGATGCGGCTGGCCTCCAGGCCAAAAC
>JAYVRO010000316.1:0-5053 GCA_043776165.1 Rubrivivax sp.
TTGACGTACCTGTGAACAGGAGCCGCCCTGAATTTGAACTTCGACTTGAGACAAGCCGCGATTCGGGCGGCGACCGTCATCATCCTTGGCGGCATGGCTCTTGCCGCACAGGAGGCGCCGGTGGTCATCAGCAACGGGTCGACCTCGGTGTCAGTGAATGGCGGTGAGGCGAACAACGGCCTGATGCCTTTCGGCGGATTTTTTGGCTACACCGATATCGCGGCTGGCGTGACGCCAACTTGGTCGATCGACCCCTTGTTGCGCTCCGCTAACGGCAGCAGTGCAGTGACTGGCTCCGTTACGACCAACGCGGTCACCACCTTGGTTGGGACCATCGCACGCACAACCTTTACTTTTTCGGCCGCTCCTGGCGCCAGCCTCAACGGCATATCGTTCTTGTTCTACGCGGAAAATGACATCGTCGGATTTGGTGACGACACTGCCGCCTTCACCGGTTCGATCGCTGGCGGTGACTTGACCCTCTTTCAATACGACACCGTTGCCGGCGGCATCACCATTCACCTCTCAGGCGTCGCGGGCCCAGGCGCCGCTCAAACGGGCTTTGGATCCGGCATCTGGACCGACTTCGGCACAACCCTTGAAGCCGGTGACTTCAGCGTGCTGTCCGCCAACGGCAGCAACTTCGTCGGCGGCCCTGGTGATCTGGGCTTGGCGATGGTCTTCTTGCTCAGTGGCAGCAGCGCCTCCGTGACGGTGGACTGCACAACACAGCCGCGGCCACCGGGAGTGCCCGAGCCGATGAGTCTGAGTCTGGTCGCCCTGGCTGGCTTGGCCCTGGTGCGTTCGCGCCGCAAAGCTGAAGCAGGCATTCGACAACAGCACGCGTAGCGCAGTCGAGTCGAAACCTTCGACGACGGGATCGGAGGTCGGCTTTTAGGCTGCCCTTGCAGGGGCTCAACGGCAGTCAATTTGACGCCGCCACCCTGCTATCGTGCCCCGCATGTCCGCCCGGCCCAAGCTCCCTCCCCTTTTGTGGCTGCTGACGCTGGGCAACCTCGTCATCGGATCGTCGGCGTTCATCATTGGCGGCATCGTGGCCGTCATCGCCGCTGATCTGGCTGTCACGCCGCAAGCGGCTGGGCAGGCCATGACGGTCTACGCCTTGGTCACTGCTTTTTGCTCGCCTTTGATGGTGGTGCTCACTGGGCGCTGGCCGCGCAAGCGCGCTGTCTTGTTGGCTCTCGGCTTGATCGTCATGGGCAACGTGGTGTGCGCCTTGGCGGCCAGCCTCACATCGTTGTTGATGGGCCGGGCGCTGCTCGGATTGGGCTCGATGTTCACGCCGCTGGCTGCGGGCTTGGCGGTGGCCATGGTGGCACCGCAGCAGCATGGCAAGGCTTTGTCCTTGGTTTTTATGGGCATGGGCCTGAGCTACGTGGTGGGCGTGCCGCTGGGTGCATGGCTGGCGCTGAACCACGGTTGGCAATCAGCGCTGTGGCTGATGAGTGGTGCCAGCGCGGTGGTGCTGCTGGCTCTGGCGGTGGGCCTGCCCGCCAATGTGCACGCACCCGGCGCGCAGTTTTCGGGCATCACCACCGTGCTGCGCAACGCCGACGCGCGCAACCTTTTGCTCACCACACTGGCGTATTTCACGTCGATCTTCACAGTCTTCACGTACATCGGCCCGGTGCTCACGGCGCTGGTGCCCATGACGGGCGCACGGCTGACACTCACCATTGCCATGTTTGGTGTGGCGGGTGTTGTCGGCACGCTCATTGGCGGCGCCGCCAACGACCGCTTTGGCGCACGCAACACGCTCGCGGTGATGATGCCCTTGCTCGCGTTGATGCAGATGGCCCTGCCCTTTACTGCAGGCCACGCGGGTGCGCAACTCGTGGTGATGATGTTGTGGGGCGGCGCGGGGTTCAGCTTGATGGCGCCGCAGCAGTCTCAGCTCATCTCAACCGTTGGTGCGCAGGGGCCGCTGGCTTTGTCGCTCAATGCGTCCATGCTCTACCTGGGCACGGCGCTGGGTGCGGCCGTGGGCGGCTTGGCATTGCGTTGGGTTGACTTTGCCCACCTGTCGTGGGTCGGCGCACCTTTTGCTTTTGTAGCGGCTGTGCTGGTCTTGACAAGCCGCCAACCCGGCCCCATGTTGCTTCCCTCAGGCTCGACCCTTCAGGACAGCGCAAGCGCAGCCTTGAGCCCAGTCCCAAACGTAGTCTCAAGTCCATTGCCAGGAGCCCCGCGATGAATGATGTTGTGACCAGCCCCACCACCGTTGAAGCCACACCGGCCCTGCTGCGCATCGCGCACATCGTTTACGCACTTCATGCGCTGGGCCTGGCCATTGGCGCTTTGGGCGCGGCCACTGTGGTGGGCTCCTTCTTGTTTGGCTGGCCTTCGATCATTGCCGTGGTGCTGAACTACGTTTACCGCAATGAAGCGCGCGGCACCTGGTTGGAGTCACATTTCACCTGGCAAATTCGCACCTTCTGGTTTGCGCTGGCATGGGCTGTGATCGTGGGCTTGGTGTCCTTGCCGCTCACGCTGATCCTCATCGGTTTTGGCACCTGGGCCTTGGGCATGCTGGTGCTGGCTGTGTGGGCAATCTACCGAATAACGCGGGGTTGGTTGCGCTTGAACGGGCATCAAGCAGCACCTACCGTCTAGAATCGCGCCCAGCGCAGCGGCCCCCAGTCATCGCCGCGCGGTCGATTCCGACGTCTCAGTCCCCTCGCGCCTACCGACTGGTGCACCCGCAACGGGTGACAGCAGGCAGCGAACCACGGCCCCACGGGCCCACTCACTTCATATGTTATTCACCGAACTCGGCTTGGCCGAGCCGCTGCTGCGCGCCATTGCAGACCAGGGTTACGACACGCCCACGCCCATTCAACAACAAGCCATTCCGGCCGTGCTCAAAGGCGGCGACTTGCTCGCCGGCGCACAAACGGGCACCGGCAAAACGGCAGGTTTCACGCTGCCCTTGCTGCACCGCCTGGCCAGCAAACCTGCTGTGCTGGATGCCCGCGGCAAAAAGCCCATTCGTGCGCTGATCCTCACACCCACCCGCGAGCTGGCGGCGCAAGTGGAAGAGAGCGTGCGCACTTACGGCAAGTACATGCCACTCACCAGCATGGTGATTTTTGGTGGTGTCGGCATGCAGCCGCAGATCAACCAATTGCGCCGTGGTGTAGACATCCTGGTGGCCACGCCGGGCCGCTTGCTCGACCTGCATCAGCAAGGCGTGGCTGACCTGCGCCACGTTGAAATTTTTGTGCTCGACGAAGCCGACCGCATGCTCGACATGGGCTTCATCCATGACATCAAAAAGGTACTGGCGGTATTGCCTGTAAAGAAGCAAAGCCTGCTTTTTTCAGCCACTTTCAGCGATGAGATCAAGGCCCTGGCCGACCGCTTGCTGAACGAGCCGGCGCTGATTGAAGTGGCGCGGCGCAATGCCACGGCCGACAACATTGCGCAGAAAGTCCACCCTGTGGGCCGCGAGCGCAAAAAGGAGTTGCTGGCCCACCTCATCAAGAGCGGCGACTGGCACCAGGTGCTGGTTTTCATGCGCACCAAACACGGCTGCAACCGGCTCAGCGACTACCTGAACGACCAGCGCATCACCTCGATGGCCATCCACGGCAACAAGAGTCAAACGGCACGCACCAAGGCGCTGGCCGACTTCAAGAGTGGTGACTTGCAAGTGCTGGTGGCCACCGACATTGCAGCGCGCGGCATCGACATCGACATGCTGCCGCACGTGGTGAACTTTGAGCTTCCCAACGTTCCAGAAGACTACGTTCACCGCATTGGCCGCACTGGCCGTGCCGGCGCCACGGGCGAGGCCATCTCGCTGGCTTGTCTGGACGAAGAAATCTTCTTGAAAGACATCGAACGGCTCATCAAACGCAGCATCCCGCGCGAGGTGATCCCCGGTTACGGCCCGCCCGCCGACGAACGCGCAGAACCCATCTTGCTGGGCCGCATGACGATTGGCGTGGGCGGCACCAAGCGCCACAGCGGTGGTGGTTTTGGCGGCCGTCCCGGTGGTGGTGGTGGTGGTGGCGGACGTTCTGGCGGCGCAGGCCGTGCAAGCAATGGTGGTGGCGGTGGCGGCGGTGCTCGCACCAGTGCCTCGCGCCCGGGCTCGTCATCGGGCCGCCCAAGCAACGCCACCCGCAACGCGCCCCGCAACGGCCCCCCCAAACGTTGACATCAGGGCCCCGCAAGGCCCGCAGGATCGATGATCCTTCTTCACTCCTCATCGGCGCAGGCAGGTTTGGTGGGGAGCAAGCGCTTGCCTGCTGCCGCCTGCGCCACCTGCGCCACCTACGCCGAGAAAAAGAAGCCGCTTTTGTGTAGACCCCTCCCCCACTGCGAAGGAGGGGCAACACAGCGGCCTTTATTGGAATGAAATCAGGCTGATCAATTCATGACCACTGCGGTCCGTGAAGAAGAGCTGGAACTCAAAGTAGCTCTTGTTCAGTTGATCAGCCAACTTGGGATGCACGGCCCACGATGGATTGCTCAGCGCCAGACTGCCGGGGTAGTTCAGATAGCTGCTTCGGTAACCCGGGTTGAACGCACCGCCCGGGTTGCCAATCTTGGCACCTTGGTGAAATTCTGATCCCTGCAAGAGGCCAAACTTTGCACCGTCAGACCAGGGGCCATGGGTGGTCCAACTCACTGCCAGGCTATTGGGCAGACTGCTCGTGCCGTTCTTGGCCGCTTGTGCTGCTGTCATGTTGTTGATGCTCACCCGCGGGAACTTGTCGGCGTCAACGCCGCCACCGGCCACCTCTTCAAAGCTGTATGGCAGTTTTTCCAAGGTGCTGTAGTAGGTGGCGATGGGCGTCTTGTTGGCGTGGCCGTTGGTGACCTTCCAACCATCGTCGTTGTAGACGTCGTAGCGGTACACCCCACCGGCAACAAAGCCCAGGTCCGTGAACCCCTTGTCGGCGTCTGTGTTGGGCGTTTCTGTGGTGACGCCGTAGTCCAGCGCTGTAGCGCCAAAGTCGGCGCAGTTGGCGGTCAGCGCCGAAGGCACATTCGCGCCAATCACGCGGCAATAGCGGAAGCTGTC
>JAYVRO010000317.1:0-5047 GCA_043776165.1 Rubrivivax sp.
ACGTGCAGCACGGGGCCAAACACCTCGCGCTTGAGCTCGCCGATGCGTTCGATCTCGATCACCGTGGGCGGCACAAATGTGCCCCGGCCCAGGGCGTCGGCGTCCACGGCTGCGGGTCGTGTGACGCGGCGGCTTGCACCGCGCAGGGCGGCGATGTGATGTTCGATATTGGTTTGCGCTTCGGTGTCGATCACCGGGCCGACGTCCACGGCCAATTGACGAGGATCACCCACCCGCAGTTCGCACACTGCGCCTTCGAGCATGCCGATCAAACGATCCGCGCCGTCGCGCTGCACGCACAACACCCGCAGCGCCGAGCAGCGCTGGCCAGCGCTGTCAAAGGCCGAGGCCACGACATCGGCCACGACCTGTTCGGCCAACGCAGAGCTGTCCACGATCATGCAGTTCTGGCCGCCCGTTTCGGCAATGAGCAAGATGGGCTGGCCGCTCGGACTCAGGCGTTTGGCCAGCGCCGCTTGCAGCAGGCGCGCAACCTCGGTGGACCCCGTGAAGAGCACACCTTGCACGCGCGCGTCGGCCACCAGCGCAGCGCCCACGGTGACCCCATCACCGGGCAACAGTTGCACCGCGCCGCGTGGCACACCAGCGGCCCATAAAGCGCGCACCGCCTCTGCCGCGATGAGTGGTGTTTGTTCTGCTGGTTTGGCCAACACCACATTGCCCGCAGCCAGCGCTGCCGCGACTTGCCCGGTGAATATGGCCAACGGAAAGTTCCAAGGGCTGATGCACACGACGGGGCCGAGCGGCTTGTGCGTGAGGTTGTCAAAGTGGCTGCGAACTTGCTGCGCGTAGTAGCGCAAGAAGTCCACAGCTTCACGCACTTCGGCCACCGCATTGCCGCAGGTTTTGCCTGCCTCGCGCACGAGCAGGGTGACGAGGTTGTGCGTGTCGGCTTCTAAGCTGTCTGCGGCGCGTTCGAGCGCAGCAACGCGGGCAGCGGGTGGCGTAGCGGCCCAGCCAGCGGTGGCTTCAGAGGCTGCAGCCAACGCGGCTTCAATGTCGCTGGGACTGGCCTCATGCACCGTGCCGACGGTGTCTGAATGGTCGGCCGGGTTGAGCACGGCATGGTGGGCGCTGTTGGCTGGCAGCGCAAAGTTATCGCCCAGCAGGGGTCTGGCATCCCAACGTTTCACATCAGCCGAAACAAACTTTTCGGCCAGCGCGGCAAGCACCGGTTCATGCGCCAAATTCAACCCGCGCGAATTGCTTCTGGCCGCACCAAACAGCGCACGCGGCAGGGGGATCTGCGCATGCGGCAAACCAAGCACCCCCTCGGCCGCGGCCATGTCCAGCACCGTGCGCACCGGGTCTTCCACCAGGCTGGTCAGCGGCAAGGTCTCGTCAGCAATGCGGTTCACAAACGACGTGTTGGCACCGTTTTCGAGCAAGCGCCTGACCAGGTAAGCGAGCAAGGTTTCATGCGTTCCAACAGGCGCGTAAATGCGGCACACGCGGCCGAGTTTGCCTTCGGCTACTGTGCCCACCACTTGTTCGTACAAGGGCTCGCCCATGCCGTGTAAACACTGAAACTCATATGCGTCAGGTGAATGGTTGGCCTCGCCGAGTTGTTGAATGGCGGCCAGCGTGTGCGCGTTGTGCGTGGCGAACTGTGGGTACACGGCGTCAGGCGCGGCCAGCAGTTGGCGCGCGCAAGCGATGTAGGCCACATCGGTGTAGGCCTTGCGGGTGTAGACGGGATAGTCGTCCAATCCGTCAAGCTGGGCGCGTTTGATCTCGCTGTCCCAATACGCTCCCTTGACCAAGCGCAGCATCAGGCGGTGCTGGCTGCGGCGCGCCAAGTCAACAATGAAATCCACCACCGCGGGGCAGCGTTTTTGGTAGGCCTGGATGACAAAACCGATGCCGTTCCAACCGGCCAAGGCGGGCTCGAAACATAGGCGCTCCAAGAGGTCGAGCGACAACTCCAAACGCTCTGACTCTTCGGCATCGATGTTCAAGCCGATGTCGTATTGCCGGGCCAGTTGCGCCAGTTGAAACAGCCGCGGGTACAACTCGGCCATCACCCGCCCTAACTTGGCGCGGCTGTAGCGCGGGTGCAGGGCCGAGAGCTTGATCGAGATGCCCGGGCCGTCAATCGCCCCTTTGCCACCGGACGCCGCGCCAATGGCGTGGATGGCGTTTTCATAGGCCGCCAAATAGGCTGTGGCGTCATGCGCGGTCATCGCCGCTTCACCGAGCATGTCGTAGCTGTAGCGAAAGCCCTGCGCTTCGCGCGGCTGCGCGTTGGCCAGTGCTTCGTGGATGGTCTCGCCGGTAACGAACTGCTCACCCATCAAGCGCATGGCCATGTCCACGCCTTTGCGGATGAGCGGCTCGCCACCACGCGCCACGACCCTGCGCAGCGCGGCGCTCAGGCCCGTGTCACTGTGCGTGGCCACGAGCTTGCCCGTGAAGAGCAATCCCCAGGTCGCCGCGTTGACGAAGAGCGAGGGGCTTTGTCCCAGGTGCGCTTGCCAATTGCTGGTGCCGATCTTGTCGCGGATGAGCGCGTCACGCGTGGCGGCGTCAGGAATGCGAAGCAAGGCTTCGGCCAGGCACATCAGAGCCACGCCCTCGGCCGAGCTCAGTGCAAATTCCTGGAGCAATCCCTGCACCAAGCCAGCGCGCCCGGTGGCACGCGCACGGTCGCGCACGCCGCCGGCCAAGCGCAGCGCCAAGAGGTGCGCAGCTTCGGCTTGTTCGGGCGTGAGCGTGGCCAACGCCACGAGCCCCGGCATCACGTCGGGTTCAGGCAAGCGGGTGCTTGCGCTGATGGCCTCACGCAGGGGCGAGTTGCCCAGCGGGGTGGTGAATTGCGTCTGCACAAGTCGGTTGTTCATGGAGGGCGGCAAAGAGGTTCTTCGGGTCGGCGCAATGGGGCAGCAATTCGACCACATCGCCGATGCCCAACTCTTGAGCGGCGTCTCGCACAAAAGTGAGTGCCGAGTAGTCTTCCAAGGCAAAGCCGACCGAGTCAAAAACAGTGACTTGATCGTCACCCAGACGACCGGGCTTGTCACCCGCCAAGACTTGCCAAAACTCGGTGACAGCGAAGTTTGCGGGCATCTGTTGAATGTCGCCCTCGATGCGGGTTTGGGGCTCGAATTCAACGAACACGTCGGCCGCCTGCAGCACGCCAGGATGCAGCTCGGTCTTGCCCGGGCAGTCGCCGCCCACGGCATTGAAGTGCATGCCGGGCTCAACCATGTCTGGCGTGATGATGGTGGCGCGGTGTTTGTCGGCGGTGATCGTCGTCACCACGTTGGCGCCGCGCACGGCTTGTGCAATGCTGGTGCACATCGTGACCTTCAAACCCATGCCCTTGAGGTTGGCCGCGAGCTTGGCGCTGGCCTGCGCGTCGACGTCAAACAAACGCAGCTCACGGATACCGACGAGGTCACGAAAAGCGATGGCCTGGAATTCACTTTGCGCGCCATTGCCGATGATCGCCATGCACCGACTGCCTTTGCGGGCGAGTTTTTGCGCCGCCAAGGCGGACATGGCGGCGGTGCGGATGGCGGTGACGAGCGTCATCTCCGACAGCAACAAAGGCAGGCCAGTGACCACGTCAGCCAGCACGCCAAACGCCATCACCGTGGGCAAACCCAGGCGCGTGTTTTGCGGGTGGCCATTGACGTACTTGAAGGCAAATTCCCGGGCATCAGCGATGGGCATCAGCTCGATCACACCTTGCTCGGAATGGCATGCCACGCGGGGCGATTTGTCGAAGTCTTGCCAACGCAAAAAATCGCGCTCGATGCGTTTGGCCACCTCGGCAAAACAAGCCGACAGACCTTTGCGCTGGATGATCCGAACCATGTCGGGCACGCCGATGTAGTGGGTGGCAGGGGCTGCGGTGCTGGCCGATGGATGCGCAGAACGATGGGTCATGGTGATGTCTCCTGAAACGATGCACAGGAGTCTCGGACGAGGCAGCGACAAGCGGAAGCGACAATTCAGCCAGCATTTGGCTTGTTTGTTGTCATTTTGGTAGAATTGATTGTCGTAATGAACAAAACTAGGTTCACGGTGCAGCAAGGCTGAACGGCAAAATGGTGTCCCCGGCCTCAGCCACACAGCCCTCGCGCACGGCAAGCCAGCCCCGGCGCACCACCACCTGGCTGGCGTTGTGGCAGAACTCGATGCGCTGCGCGCCGGGTACTTGGGCCTGCACAAAAGCTTCAATCGATTGGGGCATGCTCACCTCAAACGTTAGCGATTGCAAGTTGACATCCGGCTGGTCATCGGTGTGGAACCACGGCAGAAGCTGCGCCAACCAAAGCCAAAGGCGTGACTCAAGTTTGAACCGACTGGGCGCATAAGCCTTGGACTTCAACCAACTCTGCGCGGCCTCTCGCGTGGTCACCGCCTGGCCCCAGGCGGCGGCCAAAAGTTCCACGACCCACTGGTTACAGTTTTGATATGACACGCTGTAGGCATGGGCATTGGCGCTGTAGTTCGCGCCCAGCAAACCCAGTGCCAAGGGTTTGTTCAGCGCGGCCGCTTGCAATGGCGCGGCGGCGGTGTCGGGCAGGGTCACGATCGACACGTGGCCCAGCGCGGGGTTGTTCGTGCCAAAAACAAAACCCGCCATGCCTTGGTCAAAGAGCAGGGGTTTGCGCTCGTCACAAGCAAAGTAGAGCTGGCGTACCGCCCAGGAAGTGGCCAATCCTTCCTTCACAGCGATGCCGGCATGTGAATAGCGCTGGCCAAAACGCGACAGGTCGAGCCCGCTGCGCGAGATCAGCACAACGCCCGCGCCAGTGGCTTCCAGCTCCTGTTTGATGACCTCGGCAAAGCGCAGCAGATGGTCTTGCTGCGTGGCGCTCAAAGGCGCCGGGGCGTCGCAATAACGAAGGTTTTCTGCCTGGACTGCGTCCGCGCCCAGAACGGCAACGAACAGCAGCGCCGTGGTGCGGCGGCGCGCCAAATCAAAGCTGCACGGGCAGCGTTTGCAGCTCTTGCAACCAGCCATCAGCCAGCGCCAGGAAAAAAGCTTGCTGCGTGTCGGCCTTGGCAAATTCGA
>JAYVRO010000318.1:0-5046 GCA_043776165.1 Rubrivivax sp.
CAACATTGGCCGTTACATGACCGACTACAAGGTCATCGTCGACAAAAGCACGGTGCCTGTGGGCACGGCAGATCGCGTGCGAGACGCCGTCAAGTCGGCGTTGCAAGCCCGCGGCTTGGACATGGAATTTGCTGTGGTCTCGAACCCGGAATTCTTGAAAGAAGGTGCGGCTGTTGAAGACTGCATGCGGCCCGATCGCATCATCGTTGGCGCCGACGACGAGCGCGCCGTGCTTTTGATGCGTGCGCTGTACCTGCCCTTCATGCGCAACCACGACCGTTTGCAATTGATGGACGTGCGCAGCGCCGAGTTCACCAAGTACGCGGCCAATGCCATGTTGGCAACCCGCATCAGTTTCATGAACGAACTGGCGCTTTTGGCCGAGAAGGTCGGGGCCGACATCGAACAGGTGCGCAAAGGCATGGGCAGCGACCCCCGCATCGGCACGCATTTTTTGTACGCAGGTACCGGCTACGGCGGCAGTTGTTTCCCCAAAGACGTGAAGGCCCTGGTCAAAGCCGGTGACGACGTCGGTGTGAGCTTGGGTGTGCTGAAGTCTGTCGAAGCGGCCAACGAGCGGCAAAAACATGTGCTCGTCGACAAGGTCGTGGCGCACTTTGGCGACGACCTCTCTGGGCGCACTTTTGCGCTCTGGGGTTTGGCTTTCAAGCCCAATACCGATGACATGCGCGACGCACCAAGCCGAGTGATCACCGCAGAATTGGCCCGACGCGGTGCATTGGTTCAGGCCTACGACCCTGTGGCCATGGACGAAGCCAAACGGGTGCTGAGCGATGTGCCCGGTCTGAGCTTCACGGCCAACCAGGCCGACGCGCTGACCGGGGCAGATGCATTGATCGTTGTGACTGAGTGGAAGGAGTTCCGCAACCCCGATTTCGACGGCATCAAGGCCGCGCTCAAGCAACCGCTGATCTTTGACGGGCGCAACATTTACGAGCCTGCGTTCATGCGCAGCTTGGGCTTTGACTACAACGGCATCGGTCGTGGTGCGGGCTGACCTGGGTTGATGCGGGCGTGGCCACGCTCAAAACATCACGTCAACTTGTTGACGAGGCCTTGGCCGAAGTCGAGACGCTGAGCGTTGCACAAGCGCGCGCCTTGTTGGGCACAAGCGATGTGCTCTTTGTAGACCTTCGCGAGCCTTTCGAGCTCAAGGCCGAAGGCCACATCCCTGGGGCTTTTCATGTCCCGCGTGGTGTGCTCGAATTCTGCGCCGATCCCACCTCGCCATGGCATCAACCAGCACTGGCGCCGGGCAAACGATGGGTACTGTTTTGCGCCGCAGGTTGGCGCTCTGCGCTGGCCGCCAAGGCCTTGCAGGACATGGGGCATGACAAGGTCTGTCACATCGCTGGCGGCTTCTCTTCTTGGAAGACGACGGGCTCCTAGAATCGCGCCCACTTGACGTTGACGTAAACGTCAACCGTGTGCCAGCGCCGCTTGGTGCCGATGAACCTCAACGGAGTCGTCATGCCTGCCCTCAGCTCCAAGCTCAACGCCCGTTCACCGGACTTCAAAGCCAGCGCGCAGTGGATGCGTGACTTGGTGGGTGACCTGAACGCGCAGCTCGACAAAATAAGGCAAGGCGGTGGTGACGCAGCGCGCGCCAAACACACGGCGCGTGGCAAGCTGCTGCCACGAGAGCGCGTAGAAATGCTGCTCGACCCGGACTCGCCATTTCTTGAAATTGGCGCACTCGCCGGGCTCAACATGTATGACAACGCGGCGCCCGGGGGTGGCCTCATTGCAGGCATCGGGCGGGTCTCGGGTGTGGAGTGCATCGTGGTGTGCAACGACGCCACCGTGAAGGGCGGCACCTATTACCCCATCACCGTGAAGAAACACTTGCGCGCCCAAGAAATTGCGCGCGAAAACCGTTTGCCCTGCATCTACCTCGTCGACTCCGGCGGCGCCAACTTGCCGAACCAGGACGAGGTGTTTCCAGACCGTGAACACTTCGGCCGTATCTTCTTCAACCAAGCCAACATGTCGGCCCAGGGCATCCCGCAAATCGCGGTGGTGATGGGTTCTTGCACGGCCGGTGGCGCTTACATGCCTGCCATGAGCGATGAGACGATCATCGTCAAGAACCAGGGCACGATTTTTTTGGCCGGTCCGCCCCTGGTGAAAGCGGCCATTGGCGAAATTGTGAGTGCCGAAGATTTGGGCGGGGGTGATGTGCACACGCGGCTCTCGGGCGTGGCCGACCACTTGGCGGACAACGACATGCATGCCTTGGCCTTGGCGCGCGCTGCTGTGTCTAACCTCAATTGGGTTAAAAAACCGCAATTGTTGTTGACACCACCGTGTGCGCCCATGTTTGACGCGGCCGAGTTGCACGGCGTGATCCCCGTTGACGCACGCAAGCCCTTTGATGTGCGCGAGATCATTGCCCGGGTTGTCGATGGCAGTGCATTTGATGAGTTCAAGGCGCGCTATGGCAGCACGCTCATCACCGGTTTTGCGCACATTGAAGGCATGCCAGTGGGCATCGTTGCCAACAACGGCGTGTTATTTTCAGAAAGCGCGCTCAAGGGAGCGCACTTCATCGAGCTGTGCTGCCAGCGCCGCATTCCCTTGGTGTTTTTGCAGAACATCACCGGCTTCATGGTCGGGCGCAAATACGAAAGCGAAGGCATCGCCAAACATGGCGCCAAGCTCGTCACCGCCGTGGCCACCGCCACGGTGCCCAAATTCACCGTCATCATCGGCGGCAGTTTTGGCGCGGGCAACTACGGCATGTGCGGTCGCGCTTACTCGCCGCGAATGCTGTGGATGTGGCCGAATGCGCGCATCAGTGTGATGGGTGGCGAGCAAGCCGCCGCTGTGCTGGCAACCGTCAAACGCGACGGTATCGAGGGCCGCGGAGGGGCATGGTCTGGCGCCGAAGAAGCCGCTTTCAAACAGCCGATCCTGGACCAGTTTGAACATCAGGCGCACCCGTACTTCGCCAGTGCACGTCTGTGGGACGACGGAGTCATCGACCCTGCCGATACCCGGCGCGTTTTGTCATTGGCCCTGAGTGCCAGCCTGAACGCACCGATCCCGGAAACACCCAGGTTTGGGGTATTCAGGATGTGATGTGATGTGCGGTTCGGTGACGGCGCCGTACGATGGCTCGCTCGACCTTGAGTCCCAAACTTGAGTCATGACCCTGAGTCACCAAACTGAGTCACCAAACTGAGTCGCGAAATTGAATCTTCCTCGCCATGGACAGCACCTACATCACCCCTGAGCACGAGTTGCTGCGCGAGCAGATTGCACGGTTCATCGCCCGCGAGGTTGAGCCCTTTGCTAACGTTTGGGAAGAGCAGGGCCAGGTGCCACGCGAGGTGCTGCGCAAGATGGGGGATGCGGGACTGTTGGGCCTGCGTTTTGCCCCCGAGCACGGTGGTGGTGGGACCGACGCGCTGACCAATCTGGTGTTTGCCGAGGCGCTCTCGCAAAGCACTTTTGGCGGTTTCATCGTCACTGTGCTGGTGCACACCGACATGGCCGGTCCGCACTTGCATCATTCGGGCACGCCAGAACAATTGGCGCGCTGGATGCCCGGTATCACCAGCGGTCGGCTGATCACTGCGGTGGGCATCACAGAACCCGGCGCCGGTTCGGATGTGGCGGGGCTGCGTACCCATGCCAAACGGGATGGCGACGACTGGGTCATCAATGGCAGCAAACTCTTCATCACCAACGGTGTGCACGGCGACCTGGTTTTTGTTGCCGCGCGCACGGGCAGTGCGCGCCACGCCATCACCATGTTCGCTGTCGAAAAGGGCACGCCGGGTTTCCGCGTGGGCCGTGCTTTGGACAAAACGGGCTGGCTTGCCTCTGACACCGCCGAGCTTCATTTCGACAATTGCCGCGTGCCCGCCAATCAAGTTCTGGGCGAGCTTGATCGTGGTTTTGTCTCAGTGATGAAAAACTTTCAGACCGAACGCATTGCGTTGGCCGCCATGGCGGTGGGGCATTGCACGCAGGCCCTGCGCTTGACCTTGGAACACGTGCGCACCCGGCAAGCATTTGCGGCGACCTTGTGGGACAAACAAACCATTCGGCAACGCGTGGCCATGCTCGACGCCAAAACCCGTGCAGCGCGGCAATACATGTACCACTGCGCCTGGCGTGTGACACAAGGCCATGACGTGGTGCAAGACGTGTCGATGCTCAAGGCGCTGACGGGGGAGCTGGTGAACGAAGTCACCCAGACTTGCCAGCAATTCCACGGCGGCATGGGCTACATGCGTGGCATGGCGATAGAGCGGCTGTGGCGTGACGCGCGCGTTTTGGCCATTGGCGGCGGCGCGACAGAGGTCATGCTTGACGAAGCAGCAAAGCGCTACTGATCACCCGGTGTGAGGTCGCAACACAAAGTCGAAACACAAAGTAGCAGCACCAAGGATTGCATGATGGACATGACCACCACTCAGTTGCTTGCCATCGCTGCCGCCATGGGGTGGGCCAGCGGCCTGCGTTTATATGCCGTGGTTTTTCTCACTGGTTTGGCGGGTTTTTTTGGCTGGGTGAATTTGCCCCAGGGCTTGCAGATGCTGGCGCACCCCGCAGTGATGGTGGCCAGCGGGTTGATGTTCAGTCTTGAGTTTTTTGTCGACAAGATCCCCGGTCTGGACACGGTGTGGGACGTCGTGCACACCTTCATCCGTATCCCCGCCGGAGCGGCTTTGGCAGCCGCCACCCTTGGGGCTGACGCCAATGTCTGGGGCATGGCCATGGCCGTTTTGGGTGGAAGCTTGGCCGCCACCGCGCACACCGCCAAAACAACGGTGCGTGCAGCGGCCAACACGTCGCCCGAGCCGTTTTCAAATATTGCGTTGTCGCTGGCGGGCGACGCCGCTGTGCCGGGCATGTTGTGGCTCGCCTGGCATAACCCGCTGTGGCTGTTTGTGGTGCTTGCCGTCGCCGTCATTGGCGGGCTGCTGCTCATCTGGGCGTTGCTACGCTTCTTGCGCGCGCTGTGGGCGCGATTCACGGGCCGCAGCACCCTGTTGGCCCCGCTGGCCTGACGTG
>JAYVRO010000319.1:0-1583 GCA_043776165.1 Rubrivivax sp.
CTCAATCCCATTGCCGCGCCTCTGGCAGTCATGCGCTCAAGCCTGATCGGCAGCCTGGTGGCCACCTTGCGCCACAACTTGGCGCGACGTGCGACGCGGGTTCGGCTGTTCGAGCTGGGACGTGTGTTCATGCGAGACCCTGACGGCGTGGACACCGAAGGCGTGGTGGCCGGTATCCACCAGCCGATGCGCCTAGCAGCGTTGGCCTATGGCCCCGCAGACCCCTTGCATTGGCGCGACAAGGAGAGATCTGTTGATTTCTTCGATGTCAAAGGTGATATCGAGGCATTGTTTGCACCCCGCAGGGTGAAATTTGTCGCCGATGGCCATCCAGCCATGCACCCTGGACGGTCGGCGCGCGTAGAGGTCGACGGCGAGGTCGTGGGCCACATTGGCGAATTGCATCCACGTTGGCGCCAGTCCTACGAACTCACACTTGC
Organism: Rubrivivax sp.; assembly: GCA_043776165.1. Taxonomy (GTDB): domain Bacteria; phylum Pseudomonadota; class Gammaproteobacteria; order Burkholderiales; family Burkholderiaceae_C; genus Rubrivivax. The sequence goes on from JAYVRO010000319.1 coordinate 441, forward strand.
CCCCGTGGTGCTGGAGTTGGATCTCACGGCCGTTTTAGCAGCCCGTGTTCCTGTGGCCGTGCCGGTACCTAGACAGCAGGCGGTACAGCGCGACTTGGCGATCATCGTGGACGAGGGTGTCTCACATGATGCGCTGATCGAATGTCTGTTGGACGACGTATCAGGACTCATCCGCGATGCCGCTTTGTTTGACGTTTACAAGCCGACGTCAGCCAATGCCACTTGGGCGCAAGGTGAGAGGAGCCTGGCGGTGCGACTACAACTGCTTGACGACGAGGCCACCTTGACCGATGCCCGCGTCGAGCTTGTGCTTGCCCACGCCGTTGCGCGCGTTGGCGAAAGACTCGGCGCTCGTTTACGGGCATGATGGCTGCCAAATGGATGGCAATAGGGAGCCAATAGGGAGCCACGATGAGCAACGCTGAAAGCCGCCGCGACGGTCCGATCTTGGGTTCGCTCGACACCCCCACGCTCACGAAGGCAGAACTGGCTGAAATGCTGTTCGACCGTTTGGGCCTGAACAAGCGCGAGTCCAAAGACATGGTGGAGGCTTTTTTTGACATCGTGCATGGCGCTTTGGTCGACGCCAACGATGTCAAGCTATCTGGTTTTGGCAACTTCAACATCCGGCGCAAGGCACCTCGGCCAGGGCGCAACCCCCGCACCGGTGAGCCCATTCCCATCAAAGCGCGCAACGTTGTGACATTTCATGCCAGCCACAAGCTCAAGGCCCTTGTTCAAGGTGACGTGCCGCCCGACGGAGACTTCGAGTAGAGTCGAGAAATAGACCTCGAACCCATTGATTTCAATGGCGAATTTGCTCCCCTCGATACCCGCAAAGCGTTACTTCACCATCGGCGAGGTAAGCGAGCTTTGCTGTGTCAAACCCTATGTCTTGCGGTATTGGGAGCAGGAGTTCACCCAACTTCGACCCATGAAGCGCCGTGGCAACAGGCGCTATTACCAGCACCATGAAGTGCTTCTGATCCGGCGCATTCGTGGCCTGTTGTACGACGAAGGTTTCACCATCAGTGGCGCGCGCAACAGGTTAACGGACTACGTTAGTCAAATTGACAACGCTGAAGCAGCCGTCGACGCTCAAGCAGCGACCGAGGTACTTGGGCAGCACCTGCGCGAAGACAG
>JAYVRO010000320.1:0-5025 GCA_043776165.1 Rubrivivax sp.
GATGGCCGCAGCCACCTCTTTGCTAGCCGCCACATCGGCGTGCGTGGTCATGGCGCCAATCTTCACCATGCCGCCCGCCACGCTGATACCCGAGAGGCCGGCGCTGCCCAGATCGCATAAGGCGTCTGGTGTGGCCAAACCCATGCGCATGGTGGGCAAGAGCGACTGTCCACCGGCCAGCAATTTGGCGCCGGCTGCTGCCGCTGTGGCTGCAGCAGCAGCGCTTGAAGCTTGTTGGTACTGAAAACTTTGCATGATGTTTTCTCCTTCAGATTTGTTCGACGCGGACTCAGGCGGTTTGCGCAGCTTGCCAAACGGCGAAAGGCGAGGCGGGCATGGGCATGTCCTTGATGCCCAACGCGTTACAGATGGCGTTGATGACGGCGGGTGGTGAGCCAATCGCACCGGCTTCACCGCAGCCCTTGACGCCCAACGGATTGTGCGAACACGGTGTGCCCTTGGCCGTCTCGACCGTGAAGCTGGGCAGGTCGTCAGCGCGTGGCATGGCGTAGTCCATGAAACTGCCGCTCAGTAACTGCCCAGTTTGCGTGTCGTACACACCGTGTTCGAGCAGCGCTTGGCCAATGCCCTGGGCCAAACCGCCGTGCACTTGGCCGTGCACGATCATGGGGTTCACGACGTTGCCAAAGTCGTCGCATGCCGTCATGCGGTCAATGCGTGTGTGGCCGGTTTCCGGGTCGATTTCGACTTCGCAGATGTAGGTGCCCGCAGGGAAGGTGAAATTGCTCGGGTCGTAAAAAGCGTTCTCGTTCAGGCCCGGTTCGAGCTTGTCGTGCGGGAAGTTGTGCGGCACATAGGCGGTGAGCGACACCGAAGCAAAGGGCACTGATTTGTCGGTGCCTGCCACCTTGAAGTTGCCGCCCTCGAACACGATGTCGCTCTCTGCGGCTTCCATCAAGTGCGCAGCAATCTTTTTGCCCTTTGCGATGACTTTGTCCACCGCTTTGACGATGGCCGTGCCGCCCACGGCGAGTGAACGGCTGCCATAAGTGCCCATGCCAAACAGCACCTTGCCGGTGTCACCGTGTTCGATGCTGATGTCGTCCATGGGGATGCCCAAGCGGTCGGCCACCACCTGCGCAAAGGTCGTCTCGTGGCCCTGGCCATGGCTGTGGCTGCCAGTAAAGACGGTGACCTTGCCGGTGGGGTGCACACGCACTTCACCGGCTTCAAACAAACCAGCACGTGCGCCCAGCGCCCCGGCCACGCTGGAAGGCGCAATGCCGCAGGCTTCGATGTAGGCCGAGTAGCCCAGGCCACGCTTCAAACCCTTGGCCGCGCTGGCGGCTTTGCGCGCGGCAAAACCGGCCACGTCGGCGAGTTCAATGGCGCGCGTCATGGTGGCGTTGTAGTCACCCACGTCATACGTTAAGCCAACAGGTGAAGCGTAGGGAAAGGTCGTGATGAAGTTGCGACGGCGAATCTCGGCCGGGTCAATGCCCATCTCGTGCGCCGCAGTTTCAACAATGCGCTCAAGCAAATACGTGGCCTCGGGGCGGCCTGCACCACGGTAAGCATCCACCGGCGCGGTGTTGGTGAAGACGGCGGTCACTTCACAGTAGATGTGCGGTGTTTTGTACTGGCCGGCCAAAAGCGTGGCGTGCAAGATGGTCGGGATGCACGACGCAAACGTCGACAGGTAAGCGCCCATGTTGGCCGTGGTGTCGGCGCGCAAGGCCAAGAACTTGCCGTCTTTGTCGAGCGCTAATTTGGCCGTGCTGACGTGGTCGCGGCCGTGGGCGTCGCTCAAGAAAGCTTCGCTGCGGTCGCAGGTCCATTTGATGGGGCGCTTGACGTGTTTGCTGGCAAATACCAAAGCCGTTTCTTCGCCGTACAGATAAATCTTGCTGCCAAAACCGCCGCCCACATCGGGCGCCACGACACGCATCTTGTGCTCGGGGATGCCCAGCACAAAGGCGCACATCAGCAGGCGTTCAACGTGCGGGTTTTGGTTCGACACATAGAGCGTGTAGCTGTCGTTGTTGCCGTCGTACGCAGCGTTGGCAGCACGCGGCTCCATGGCGTTTGGGATGAGCCGGTTGTTGCGAAATTTGAGCGTGGTGACGTGCGCCGCGCTGGCGATCGCCGCGTCGGTTGCGGCCTGGTCGCCAATGCCCCACACGTAGCAGCGGTTGTCGGGGGCCTCCACGTGCACGCTGGCGCCGGCGTTGAAGGCCAAGGCCGTGTCGACCACGGGGGTCAGCTCTTCATAGTCCACCTCGATGAGCTGAGCGGCCACACGCGCTTGCTCCAGGGTGTCGGCCACCACCAGAGCCACGCGGTCACCCACGCAGCGCACTTTGCTATCGGCCAGCACGGGGTGCTTGGGCTCTTTCATCGGCGTGCCGTCCAGGCTGTTGATGAGCCAGCCGCAGGGCAGGCCACCCACGGCCTTGAAGTGCTCGCCGGTGAAGATGCCCAACACGCCCGGCGCTTTTTCAGCCGCCGCAACATTCAAAGATTTGATGTTTGCGTGGGCATAAGGCGAGCGCAGGAAAAACGCATAGCTTTGCTGCGGCAGTGTGATGTCGTCGGTGTACTGGCCCTGGCCTCTGAGGAAGCGCGAGTCTTCGCGGCGCTCAACACTTTGGCCGGTAAAACCTTGTCTGGCGTTCATGGTGATGTCCCTTCAAACTTGTTTCATGGCGGCCGCGCCCAACTGAACGGCCTTGACGATGTTGTGATAACCCGTGCAGCGGCAGATGTTGCCGTCCAGGCCTTCACGCACTTGGGTTTCGCTGTGGCAGCCGTGTTGCTGCACCAGATCAATGGCGCTCATCACCATGCCCGGCGTGCAAAAACCGCACTGCAAACCGTGGCAGGTTTTAAAGGCCGCTTGCATCGGGTGCAGCGTGCCGTCTGTGGCGGCGATGCCTTCGATGGTGGTCACTTCACTGCCCGCCACTTGTGCGGCCAAGATGTTGCAACTCTTCACCGCGCGGCCGTTCAGGTGCACGGTGCAAGCGCCACACTGCGCGGTGTCGCAGCCCACATGCGTGCCGGTGAGTTGGGCATGTTCGCGGATGAATTCAACCAGCAGCGTTTGCTGTGGCACGTCGCGGCTGACGTCGCGACCGTTGATGCGCAAGGTGATGACGGGCATGGTGTCTCCTGGTGTCCTGGTGAAGCGGGGAAGCGGGGCATGGGACTCGGTGCAAAACGCGGCCACCTGAAGCAGGGGGCGTTGAACCGATGACGCAACGCCATACTAGTGAGGCCGCACCGCTGGCGCGCGCCCTCGCAAACCCTTAGGTTCGCGGCAGCCCGCTGCCACACTGGCGCCACACTGGCGACACATTGAGTCAGGAAGGGGCAACACCAGTCAGATGCCCTGATCGCCTAGGTGTTCCCCCGTAGTCGCACGGGCCTTGCAGCCCCGGTATGGTTCGCCTCCCAACATCAGCACGCGCGGCATTCGAACGCGCAGCACATCCAGCATGGACAACGTCGACCTGAACGTATTGCGGCAAATCGTGGCCTGGCGGGAGGTGGGCCAACACGTGGTGATGGGCACCGTCACGCGCACCTGGGGCTCGGCGCCACGGCCCGTGGGCTCGGTGGTGGCTGTGCGCGGTGATGGGCAAATTGCGGGCTCTGTCTCAGGCGGCTGCATCGAGGACGACCTCATCGCCCGCATGCGTGCCAACGCTTTGGCGGCCTCGAGCCCCGAGGTCGTGCGTTACGGCGTGAGCGGCGACGAAGCTGCGCGTTTTGGCCTGCCTTGCGGCGGCACGCTGGAGCTGGTGTTGGAGCCTTTGACCGCGAACAGCGGCGTGGAAGAGCTGTTCCAACGTTTGACATTGGGCGAGCGTTTGCGCCGCGAGCTGACCCTGGCCAGCGGCGTGGCCAGCCTCAGCAAGGCCGAGGGCGCAGACCTGTGTGTGCTGGATGCCGTGCGTTTGCTCACCACCCACGGCCCGCATTGGCGGCTCTTGCTCATTGGCGCGGGTCAGATGACGCAGTACCTGGCGCAAATGGCGCTGGCTTTGGACTACCAGGTGCTGGTCTGTGACCCGCGCGAGGAATACGCCACAGAGGCCGCCAACTTGCCCGGCGTGGTGCACCTGCGCAGCATGCCCGACGACGCCGTGGTGGATCTCAAACCCGACAGCAACACGGCGGTCATCGCGCTCACGCACGACCCCAAACTTGACGACCTGGCGTTGATGGAAGCGCTGCGCTCACCTTGTTTTTACATCGGCGCCATTGGCTCCCGCGTGAACCAAGCTGCGCGCAAGCTGCGCTTGGCTGAACACTTCGACATGAGCCAGGAACAACTCGCCCGCCTGCATGGCCCGGTGGGCATCAAAAACGGCGCACGCACACCACCGGAAATTGCCGTCTCCATCCTGGCCGAGCTCACCGCCAAGCGTTATGGCTGGCGCATCCCCGAACCGGTTTTCATGGGCGAAGCCGCAACGGGTTTGGCCATCGAATCCGGTTGTGTCATTTGATTTGTTAACTCTGAAAAATCCTCGATGAAAACTCCCAAGTTCACCGCCATGGCGCTGGCCTGCTTTGCTGCGGGCCTGCACGCTCAAGTTCAAGCCCAGGTCCAGGCACCCGTTCAAGGAGAAGAACAAGTGATCGTCACCGGCTCGCTCGTGCAGCGCGTGATCCAGGACGCCCCCTACACCATCAGCGTGGTGGGCAGCGACGAGTTGCGCAGCGCCGGGCCGATGATCAACCTCAGCGAAGCCATGGCACGTGTGCCGGGCCTGGTGGTCAACAACCGCGCCAACTACGCGCAAGACTTGCAAATCAGCTCGCGTGGTTTTGGCGCCCGTGCTGGTTTTGGCGTGCGCGGCATTCGCCTGTACAGCGATGGCATACCCGCCAGCGGGCCTGACGGCCAAGGCCAGGTCTCGCACTTTGATTTGGCCGGCGCCCAGCGTGTGGAAGTGCTGCGCGGGCCCTATTCGGTGCTCTACGGCAACAGCTCAGGTGGTGTCATCAACGTCATTGGCGCCAGCGCCAAAACACGCGCGATTGAAGGCGAAGTGG
>JAYVRO010000321.1:0-18658 GCA_043776165.1 Rubrivivax sp.
GGGGTGGGCAAAACCACGCTGGCGCGCATCGTGGTCCATGCAGTGGACGCGCAGTTCATCGTTCTGAGCGCCGTGCTGGCGGGCGTCAAAGACATCCGCGAAGCCGTGGACCTGGCCAAAGCCGAGCAGCGCCGTGGCCGCGCCACCGTGGTGTTTGTTGACGAAGTGCACCGCTTCAACAAAGCCCAGCAAGACGCGTTTTTGCCGCACGTGGAATCGGGCCTTTTCACCTTCATTGGCGCCACCACAGAGAACCCTTCGTTTGAAGTCAACCAGGCCCTGCTTTCACGAGCCACGGTGCATGTGCTCAAAACCCTCTCACCTGAAGAGCTAAGCAGCCTGGTGGCCCGCGCGCAGGCTGCTTTGCAAGCACCGCCATTGACCCCCACAGCGCATGAGCGGCTGGTGGCTTTTGCCGATGGCGACGCACGTCGTTTGCTCAACGCCTACGAGCGCCTGGCCACCTTGCACGGCAGCGCGACGGTGCTTGACGAAGAGCGTCTGGAGCAAACCCTGGGGGAGTTGCTGCGCCGTTACGACAAAGGCGGCGACCAGTTTTTTGACGCCATTTCGGCCTTGCACAAGAGTGTGCGCGGCTCCGACCCCGACGCCGCGCTGTACTGGCTGGCGCGCATGCTCGACGGTGGTGTCGACCCGCGCTACGTGGCGCGGCGGGTCTTGCGCATGGCCAGTGAAGACATCGGCCTGGCCGACCCACGCGCGCTGACCATGGCCATGGACGCCGCCAGCGTTTACGAGCGGCTGGGCTCACCCGAGGGCGAACTGGCGCTGGCGCAAGCCGTGGTGTTCTTGGCCGTGGCGCCCAAGTCCAATGCCGTCTACACCGCCTGGGGCGCCGCAGTCGCGTTCGTCAAAAGCGATGGCACGCGCCCTGTGCCACCGCACTTGCGCAATGCGCCCACCAAGCTGATGAAGCAGCTTGGCCACGGCGAGCAGTACCGCTACGCGCACAACGAACCCGAGGCTTTTGCGGCCGGTGAAGACTACTGGCCCAATGGCTTGGCCGAGCAGCGCTTTTATGAGCCTGTGCCCCGTGGGTTGGAGCTGCAGATTGGCGAGAAGCTGACTGATTTGCGAGCCAAAAACGCGGCGGCGAAAGTGGCCGCAAAGTAGGCGGACTGAGCTGGCCTTGAAGGGTATCCCCCGCCACGGGCCGCGCAACTTGCGCTTCAAAATCTGTGCACGCTGACCTCAACCACCGCCGTTCGGGCTGAGGGTTCGAAGCCCGGCGCGGGCCCTTCGAACCCTCAGGGCGAACGGTCAGTGCCGCGAGGTCCATTGAACATTCGGAGACCCCTTATGGAAACCTTTATCCAGCAGATCCTCAACGGGCTGGTGCTGGGCAGCATGTACGCCTTGGTGGCCCTGGGCTACACCATGGTCTACGGCATCATCAACCTCATCAACTTCGCGCACGGTGAAGTGCTGATGGTCGGCGCCCTGGTGAGCTGGACGGTGGTCAGCGCGCTGGCCGACACGGGTTGGCCCGGTTGGCTTATCTTGCTCATCTCGGTGCTCGCAGCCATCTTGATTTGCGCGATGCTGAACTTCACCATTGAAAAGCTCGCCTACAAGCCGCTGCGCAACGCACCGCGCCTGGCGCCGCTCATCACCGCCATGGGTGTGAGCCTGTTGCTTCAAACCTTGGCCATGATCATCTGGAAGCCCAACCCCAAACCGTTTCCGATCGTTTTGCCCAATGACCCGATTGACCTGGGCGGCCCGGTCATCAGCGTCACGCAGATCCTCATTCTGGCGCTCACCGCCATCATCCTGGCGGTGCTCATGTGGTTGGTTAACCGCACAAAACTGGGCCGCGCCATGCGCGCCACGGCAGAGAACCCACGTGTGGCCGCGCTGATGGGTGTGCGCCCCGACATGGTCATCTCTGCCACCTTCGTGATCGGCGCCGTGCTGGCGGCTGTGGCGGGTGTGATGTGGGCCGCCAACTACGGCGTGGTGCAGCATTCCATGGGCTTCTTGCCCGGGCTCAAAGCCTTCACTGCCGCCGTGCTGGGCGGTATTGGCAACCTCGCGGGCGCCGTCGTGGGGGGCATTTTGCTGGGCCTGGTTGAAGCCCTGGGCGCGGGCTATTTGGGCGATTTGACGGGCGGCGTTCTGGGCAGCCAATACGCCGACATCTTCGCCTTCCTGGCGCTCATCCTGGTGCTCACGCTCAGGCCTTCGGGCTTGTTGGGTGAACGTGTGGCGGACCGAGCGTAGAAAGGAGCGCGACCATGAAAAACAAATTCCTCGTCTTCGCGCTGTGTGCCATTGCGCTCATCGCTTTGCCACTTTTTGCCGGCTACTTTGGCCAGGGCTGGGTGCGCATCATGGCGCTGGCCATGCTCTATGTGTTGCTGGCGCTGGGCCTGAACATCGTGGTCGGTTACGCCGGCCTGCTCGACCTCGGTTTTGTCGCGTTCTATGCCGTGGGCGCCTACATGTACGCGCTGCTGGCGTCGCCCCATTTGATCGAAAATTTCGAATGGGTGGCCGAGATGATCCCTGGCGGCATGCACACACCACTGTGGGCCGTCATTCCGCTTGCGGCGGCGCTGGCCGCACTGGCCGGCGTGCTCCTGGGCACACCCGTGCTCAAGCTGCGGGGTGACTATCTGGCCATCGTCACCTTGGGCTTTGGCGAAATCATTCGTGTCTTCATGAACAACCTGGAGCAGCCCTACAACATCACCAACGGGCCACGAGGTTTGGACCGCATCGATTCGATGTCGGCGTTCGGCGTCAGCTTCGCCAAACCCTTTGTGATTGGCGACGTCAGCATCCCCGCCGTCACGCTGTACTACTACCTCTTTTTGGTGCTGGTGGTTTTCAGCGTGGTCATTTGCCACCGTCTGGAAACCAGCCGCATCGGCCGCGCCTGGATGGCCATCCGCGAGGATGAGATCGCCGCCAAGGCCATGGGCATCAACACCCGCAACATGAAACTCCTGGCCTTTGGCATGGGCGCGGCATTTGGCGGTGTATCGGGCTCCATGTTTGCAGCCTTTCAGGGGTTTGTGTCACCTGAATCGTTCAGTTTGATGGAGAGCGTGATGATCGTCGCCATGGTCGTGCTGGGTGGCATGGGCCACTTGCCCGGCGTCATCCTGGGCGCTGTGATGTTGTCCGCTTTGCCCGAAGTGCTGCGCTACGTGGCCGGCCCCCTGCAAGAGATGACCGATGGACGGCTCGATGCGTCCATCTTGCGCCAGTTGCTCATCGCCCTGGCCATGATCGTCATCATGCTCATGCGACCACGTGGCCTGTGGCCGGCGCGTGAACATGGCAAGGCAGCGGCTTCGCCGGTGACCGCCACGGCACCGCAGTGAAGGGGAGAACAGCATGAACACCAGCGTTCTCAAAGTCAGTGGCGTGAGCAAACGTTTTGGCGGTTTGCAAGCCTTGTCCGATGTCGGCATCAACATCCAGGCCGGGCAGGTCTACGGCCTCATCGGCCCCAATGGCGCCGGCAAGACCACCTTCTTCAACGTCATCACGGGCCTGTATTCGCCCGATGGCGGCAGCTTCGAGCTGGGCGGTGCACCCTACAAGCCCAGCGCCGTGCATGAAGTTGCCAAGGCGGGCATTGCACGCACCTTTCAGAACATCCGCCTGTTTGCTGAAATGACGGCGCTGGAAAACGTCATGGTGGGGCGCCATGTGCGCACCCAATCTGGATTGTTAGGCGCGGTGTTTCGTACCCAAAGTTTCAAGTCCGAAGAAGCCGCCATCGCAAAGCGTGCACAAGAACTGCTGGATTACGTGGGCATTGGCCCATACGCCGAGTTCAAAGCCCGCACCCTGAGCTACGGTGATCAGCGCCGTTTGGAAATTGCCCGCGCCCTGGCCACCGACCCCAAGCTCATCGCGCTGGACGAGCCTGCAGCAGGCATGAACGCGACAGAGAAGATCGTGCTGCGGGAACTCATCGACCGCATCCGCAAAGACGGCCGCACGATCCTCTTGATTGAGCACGACGTGAAGCTCGTGATGGGCCTGTGCGACCGCGTCACCGTGCTCGACTACGGCAAACAAATCGCAGAGGGCACACCGGCCGAGGTGCAACGCAACGACAAAGTCATCGAGGCCTATCTCGGCGCAGGCCACAAGGCGACGTGAGCCGAATCGACCTGAGAAAAACGGAGCACAACAACATGAACACCACACTGCTCGCCGTCAAAGAATTGAAGGTGGCCTACGGCGGCATCCAGGCCGTCAAAGGCGTGAGCTTTGAAGTCCACCAAGGTGAGTTGGTGAGCTTGATCGGCGCCAACGGTGCGGGCAAAACCACCACGCTAAAGGCCATCACCGGCACTCAAAGCGTGCTCTCGGGCAGCATCGAGTTCATGGGTAAAAGCATCGCAGGCCAAGGCGCTTGGGACCTGGTGCAACAAGGCCTGGTGATGGTGCCCGAAGGCCGTGGCGTCTTCACGCGCATGACCATCACCGAGAACTTGCAGATGGGCGCCTATGTGCGCAACGACGATGAGATTGACGCCGACATCGACAAAGTTTTTGCCATCTTCCCGCGCCTGAAAGAGCGCGCCAAACAGCTCGCCGGCACCATGAGCGGCGGTGAGCAGCAAATGCTGGCCATGGGCCGCGCACTGATGGCCCGCCCCAAAGTGCTGCTGATGGACGAGCCCAGCATGGGCCTCTCGCCCATCATGGTTGACAAGATTTTTGAAGTCGTGGCCGACATCCACAGCAAGGGCACCACCGTGCTCTTGGTCGAACAAAACGCGTCACGCGCGCTGGGCCTTGCCAACCGCGGTTACGTGATGGAGTCGGGCCTGGTGACCATGGGCGGCGAGGCCAAGGCGCTGCTGAATGACCCGAAGGTGCGGGCGGCTTACTTGGGGGAATGAGGGGGGGAATGAGGGGGGGAATGCATCGACCACCGCCTGCACGGACATGGGCGGGTGGCTCAGGGATAGCGCCGCAAGAACGCCCCAGGGTTCAATGCGGGCACGGGTGACGACTTGAAGTCACGCTCGTTGCGGGTGATGATGAATTGCGCTCCGCAGGCCATGGCGGCTGCAACTTGCAGTGCATCTTCAAAGTCGGACATCGGCAGCCCCAGCGCCGCCAGCGCATCCGCGCGGCCAGTCTTGGCCACGTCGGCCCAGACCAGAATGCCTTGGATGAACTCGCGGCATGAAATGGCCGAGTTCTGACGCTCGATAAGGTAGGCCAGGGTGGCGATGGAGTGCCACGCCAGCCAGCCCTCGTGCTGCCTGCCGCACAGCGCTAAAAGCCGCGCCGAGTCCGGTGCGCCGGGGCGTTGCAGTGCCACGTCAAGCAGCACGTTGATGTCGATCAGTAAACGCATCGCGGCTCGGTCATTCACCGCAAATGCTTGGCAAGCAGATGCGCCAGTCGGGCATCGGTGGCCTGCACCTCGCGCGCCTCAGGCAGCTTCAAACTGCCCTGCCACTGCGCCACCCAGCGCTCGGCTGCACCGGCTGCGGCGCCCTGCGCCAACAGCGATTGCTCGAGCGCTTCACGCACCACGGCCGACTTGGAAAGCCCACGCTTGCGGCTGACTTCTTTCAAGGCGGCGTTCAAGTCGTCAGGCAGCTTGAGGGTGATGACGTTCATGGCGAGCTCCACGTAATACCTCGGTCTTTTTGGATATTACCAGTGCGGTGCCACCGCACCTCCGCACCATCACACCATCACAGAAGGTCGGGCCGATTGGCCGCCAGCCACGCCCGAACGTGCGTCAGCAACTCTGACGCGCTTGCCAGGCACTCGGCCGCAGCGGCATCGGGCACCAAATCGCCCGAGTAGTCCGACAGATTGCGCTGCTTGCGCAGTGCGTCGAGCACGATGACTTTCGCGGGCGCAAGGCCCACGCTGGTGGGCAGCGTTTGAATGGCAGTTTGATGGTGGCCAGGCTTGCTGGTCATCAATCGGTAGCCATTGGCGTATAGCGCCACCATGGCCAGCTGCATGATGGCTTTGTAGGCAGCGTCGAAACGGTTCTCGGTGCTGAGACCTTGCAGCTTCGCGTCTGCGATGTTGCGCTTGGCGGCTGCCAAGAGCTTGGCCGTCAGCGCCTTGCTTGGCGCTACGGCATCGAGGCTAATCCCCAACAAGTTCTTCAAGGTCATGGGCATTGCCGATCAAGAAGATTTTGGGTTTGGCCAGCACGTCGATCAAGAAGGGCTCGGTGGCAGCCTTGTCGGTGAACTCACGCGCAGAGAAGAGTTTGGGGTTCACCTCGCGGCCCAGCGTGGCTTGGCATGGGTGCAGCAGCTCCACGGCTTCACGAAAGCCGAGATCGCCAATGAGCATCACGTCCACATCGCTGCCGCTCGTCTCCTGCCCCCTCGCCACGGAGCCGAACACAAACGCCAAGCGCAGCTTGGGCGCGGCCGGCGCCAGCGCCTGTACCAGCACGTCGGCAAGGCCCGAGGTCTTGCGCAGGATGCTGGCCAGTTCGGTGAAGATGGGGCCGCTCGTATCGGCGCTGTACACCTGCTGGTTGCCACGCTTGGTGCGCTTGAGCAAGCCCACCTCGGCGAGCTTGGTCAACTCACGGGTGATGGTGCCGGCCGGCAGGCCGGTACGCCGGGCGATTTCGCGGCCGTGCAGTGCTTCGTCCGGGCGAAGCAGCAGCAAGCCCAGGACGCGGCGCCGGTACTCAGGAAACAGCAGTGAAGGCAAGGACTGATGCATTGAAGGCGCCGATTGTCGCTTTATTGGCATCGTTCATCAATCGTTCATCAATACCCAGTCATTCTTGACGCGCTGGGTGCCTTCACACACACTGCATGCAGTAAGGCAGCAAAACACATTTATGCGAACCACTCTGGATCTCCCTGACGACATCTTGCGTCGCGCCAAGATTGAAGCTGTGCAGCGTGGCTCCACCCTGCGGCAACTCGTCGTTGACGCACTGCACCGCGAAATTGACGGCGGCAAGCTCAAAGCCCGGCGGCTGACAGCGGCGCCGGTAAAGCTGTCGGCCGATGCGCCAGCGCGGCACCTCAGCCCGCAAGCGCTCAAGCTGCTCGACGCCCAGGCGGTAGAAGCGGCGGATCTGCGCAATGCCAGTGCAATGCATCGCTGACGCCAACGTCCTGTTTGCGTTGCTGACCGAAGGCCACGCGCACCGAAGCGTGGCCTTCGACTGGTGGCAAACCTGTGGCGACAAGCAAGTGGGCCTGTGTCTACCGGTGCGCATGGCGGTGCTGCGGCTGCTGACAAATTCCACGGTGATGGGCTCAGGCGTCTTGCGGCCTGCGCAGGCTTGGGACGCCATGGCCGAGTTGATAGCTGACCCTCGCATCACGCCAATCGAACTTGTGCCAACAGAGCACGCAGCACTTTGGCGCACGCACATCTTGCGCCGCGAACCCACGCCCAACCTGTGGACTGACGCCTGGCTGGCTGCATTGGCTCAGGGTTTGGGCTGTGAGATGGTCACCTTTGACAAAGGCTTTCGGTCATTCGTCGGGTTGCAGCTGCGCCTGCTTTTGCCCATGCCCTTGCCCATCACGCCCGTGGGGCGCAAGCCGTAGCGGTCGGGGGTGGGCTTTCGATCTTTGTTTTGAATTTTTTCGCTGGCGCTGAACAAGGCTGCCACCCGTGCGCGTCTATCTCTGCATCCCCACCCCCAAGGCCCGCGATGCACAGCACAGACACCCGCTTGAATCCCAATCCCAATCCGAATCTGAACCTGGCCCTGACACGCCATGCCGCGCAGCGCATGCAACAGCGCGGCATCAAGGCCAGCTTGTTGGACTTGCTGTTTGAGCATGGGCGCGAAACCTATGCCCACAACGGCGCCTTGTATTTGTCGTTCAACCAAGCCGCGCGGCGCAAGGTGCAGCGCCTGCTCGGCAAGGCAGCAGCGCAGTTGAACTTGTCGACCTACGCGGTGTTGGCCACTGCAACACCCAACGTCATCACCGTGGGGCACCGGCGGGGGCGCATTCAGCAGGGGCGATGAGGGGTGGTGGGGGTGGTCAGACGTGGCTGTCGCGCAGCTTCTTGGCCAGTGCCACGCGGTGGCGGTGGTAGGTCAACCGGGGCTTGCCGTACTGCTGCGCGGCTTCTTCGTCAGTCCAGTCGTTGGCGGCTTGCAGGTACATCAGGGCAAGCAGCGCTTGTTCATCGCGCGCCAATTGCGTGTTCATTTGCAGCAAGGTATTGCGCGCTTCATCGGCGGCTGTTTGTTGCTGCCACTGGGTTTGCGCGAGCGCTGTCATGGCCTTGCTGTCGGTCTCGGGGTGTTCGTCGGTGGCCGCGCGGGTAAGGGCTTCCATGCCCGGCTCGCTTCTCACCTTGGCCGCCATTTTTTGCAAGGTATCGCGCACCAACACGCGTATCCAGGTCTGCAAACTGGCTTCTTCGCCTGCCCACTGGCTGAGCATGGTTTGTTTGCGCTTCAGGCGGTTCAGCAACAAGTGCTGCTGACCTTCAGCGGCGATTTGGGTGACGCGGCCGTGGCGTTTTTCCAGGTCAGCCACATTGCCCGCTTGCTTGGGCCTTGTCTTGAGTTGCGCAAACTCAATGCGGAATTGCTTTTCAAGCAAGCTGTTGGTCCTTGTGGCCACAGGCGTGGCAGCCGATTTACCTTTCACATCATCGCGGCCGTCGCCCGTTTCGTGGCCCTTGCTTTCGCCCTTGTCATCGCCCTCGTCATCGCCACCTTCTGTTGCCACCGAGCGCTCTGCCACATAGCGCGTTAGCGAATGCGTCAACCGCTTGTAAATCGCTTCACGCAACTGCTGGCGCTGGGTTTCGAACTTTGCACCCGGCGGCAATGCTTTGTAGTCGTACACCATGCCTTCAAGTGCCGCCCACTCTTTGTCTTTAGGGCGTGCGTGGGTCTTGATGGCGATGGAGTTGGTCATGGCGCTGCTGATCCTTTGGGGTCAAAGTTGGGTGATGTTTCGCAATCGCGCAAAAAATTTTCGGCGGGTGCTTCGCTCCCTTGCCCCCCACTCGCCCCCCTTGTCTGGCTAGCCGTTTTGGTAGGGTGTAAAGGGGTAATGGGGACAGGGGGTGACGCGCCACTTCATGGCGCGATCCGGGCGACCAGACGGAAACCGATGACGCTGTCGCGGACGCCTGGGGCGACGCCGTGGCGTTGGGCCAGGCCAAGCCAGTCGAGGCTGTAGTTGAACGACGCGCCACACACCGCACGCGCGGCCGACACCCCGGCGCTGTCATGCCCATGGGCCGGTATCGCTCTGCGATGTTTGCGGTGCGGCGAATCGGTCCACTCCCAGACATTGCCGATCACGTCGTACAGGCCATAACCGTTTGGTTTTTTCGAACGCACAGGCGCAGTTTCCATCCGCTCAACAACGGCAAAGTCGTCTATGTCATCGTCCCTGTCCCACAAAAATTCTTGTGTCAATCGGCCGCCACGCGCAGCCAGTTCCCACTCCAATTCACTGGGCAAGCCCAGGCTTTCAACACGCACACCCAGTTGCTGGCCATGGCGCTTTTGAAACCAGCGTGCGTAGGCCTCCGCGTCAGCCACGTTCACACCCACCACGGGGAGTGAGCCCGGGTTTGCCCACTTCTGCCAATCCCAGTCTGACCTAAGGAATTTGCTAGGTTCGTAGTCGCGGTCGCCGGCGGCCCAGAACTCCTGCCATTGCCACACGGTGACCGGTGTTGTACCCATCGCAAAACGGTGTCGGGTGTGGGCCTGAATGGCGTTAGAGCCAGTGCCCAAGGCGACTGGGCCGAGATAGGGGATGACGATGAAGCTGGGGCAGCGCGCGCCTTCCCCGGGCACCGTGAGTTCGGTCAAGTCGGCAGGGAAAGCGGGGCGGCGCGCAGGTGGCGGTGGTGGTGGCGACGCCGGCTTGAGGGTGAGGATTTTTTTCGTAAGTGTGATCACCCGCTTCTCGGGCGCTGCGGCCACGCTCGGGGCCGGGCGTGGCAGTGGCGCAGCCTGCGGTTCAGGCTCTGATGTCCTTGCCGCTTCTGCCTGTTTGAACTGCGGCACGGCCAGCAGTTGCTCAAACGTTTTTGCGCCGCGGTCGAAGTGGGCCAGCGGGCTGCTGGGGTCATGCCAAAAAACCTGCCAATCGTTGCTGCGCAGGCTCGGGTGAAGTGCATGAATGAACAAGGCTTCTAGTTCACTGCGCAAGCTGCCCAAGGGCACGACAGTTCTGGCTTCGTGCGTCAGGGCGGTTGCCGTTGCAAGAGGCCGGTCATGGCTTTGCAGTGCGCGCGCAAATGATTGCAATTCGGCTAACCCTTGGCCAAGTTGTGTCAACGTTTGGATTGTTGTCTTGTAGGGCGCGGACCCGCTGCCAAAGGTGGTGCTGGTGGCCGCGCAAAAGGCCTTGCCATAAGCTTGAGCGGTCGTAACCCAATCGCCCAGCATGTGGCCCAAAGACCAAAGGTCTGCGCCCCAGTCGATGGCGTCCAGATGGTCTCTTGCCGCTCTGTTGTTGCCGCCCTGTTGCGCTGCCAAGGCGTGCTGGTGCACTGCTTTGGCGAACGGTGAGACCCAAGGGTTTTGTGTCAGTGGCAGCGCCAGACGCAGAGTGCTCGGGACGTAAGACAGTTCGAAATCAATCAAACAAAGCGGCAGGGTCAGCAGATCGCATTGCGCGGTGATGGCGCCGCCTTCGAAGCGCATGTTTTTGGGCAAGGCAAAGCACACGTTGTTTGGCTTGATGTCGTTGTGCACCACCTGGTAGTGGCAAAAGAGTTCCAGCGCCATCAAGGCTTGGCGCGTCAGCGCGGCCAAGAACGTGGGGTGCATGAACAGCGGCACAGGCAGGCCATGCTTGCCCTCAACCACACAGGGCGCAAAGGCGCGCCAGTCGTCAAGGTCGGGCCCCGCGTCGTGCGTCTCAATTTGGTTGAGCGTTGACCTTGGCGCCCTGGTGGCTGTGTGCCCTTGGCTGCTCAATGTGCGCAAAAACGCCACGCGTTTGCGCAGCGCTGTGCCCAGCCCCGTGTGATCAGCGCCCAGGTAGGTCAGCACATTGATTTCATTGAGCTGCAAGACCATGTGCTGGGGCGCAAAGACTTTGCGCCAAAACGGGGTGTCGGCGCGGGCGTCGTTGACCCGCGTGAGCGTGCTTCTGCCCGACGCGTTGTGATGTGGGTCGCTGGGGTTTCCGCCGCGTGCCAACTGCCAGCGGGCGCGCGCAAGCTCGTACGCGGCGCGCTCAAGGTTTTCGTCGCCCTGCGTATCCAGGCACAGTTCCCGCGCGGCGGCCCAGGCCCATGAATTGAATTCGTTGGCCTGCGCAGCATTGAGGCTGCGCACGGGGCTGCCAGGTTCGGCGATAACCGATGTTTGTCGACGCGTCACGCGCTGGTCTCCTTGTCTTCGTGTTGTTGTTTTGGGGTTGTTCTTGGGCTGTTCTTGTGTTGTACCTTTGGGCGCCTATGCCGGCCGGTACGCCACCACCAAGGCCGTGATGTCATCTTCACCCCCCAGGGCCTGGGCCTCTTTGACCAAGGCATTCGCGAGGCATTGAAGTGTCACCTCGGTGAAGGCTTGGCCTGGCGGCAAGTGGCTTGCAAAGTGCGCCGCAATTTGCGCGTTGCTCAGGAGGGTGTGCAGGCCGTCGCTGCACAGCAGCAGCAGCTCGCCGCTGGCCAGCACCAGGGGCAGCCACTCTGGCGTGCCCAGGCGCTGGCAGCCCACCATGTGGGCGGGCTGGT
Organism: Rubrivivax sp.; assembly: GCA_043776165.1. Lineage (GTDB taxonomy): Bacteria > Pseudomonadota > Gammaproteobacteria > Burkholderiales > Burkholderiaceae_C > Rubrivivax. Next base: position 11,683 of record JAYVRO010000321.1, read on the forward strand.
TGGGGTCCAGTGCGCCGGGTGGCGCTTGGGCCACCACGTCGGGGTAGAGGTGACCAAAGCTTTGGTCTCTGGCCAAGGGCGTGCACTGCCATTCGTTGGTTGCGGCAGTGATGCCGCTACCACTGCTGTTGCCGCTGCTGCTGCGCGCCAAGAGCAACACGCGGCAGTCGCCCACGCGGGTAAAGGCGCCGCTGCCATCGGCCGCCAGCCACGCTGCCGCGCCAGTAGCGGCGCCAGTGTGTGGGCTGGCGGCCAGCACGGCCTGGGCCACGGCGGGTTCTGCGGCTTGCAAAAAGTCTTGCGTGGTTTGGCCAGGTGCTTTGCCTGCAAGCCAGTGGCGCACCAAGGCTTGGGCGGCCACGTCACCTACGGCGCCTTGGGTGACGCCGTCGGCCACTGCAATGTGCAAGCCCGCGAATGTGCCCGCGAATGTGCCCGCGTGTGCGCCCACCCGTGGCCCCCGGCCCACCCAGCACAGCCCCGCCATGTCTTGGTTCTCGTGGTGTGGCCCGGCTTGGCTGCACCATGTCGCCACCCAGGGGCCGTGGCTGATGGCGAGGTGTTTGCGGTCAATCCACGAGGGTGAGAGGCGGGTGCTTTGCGTGGCTTGCTTCATGGTGTGTGCCCATCATGCCGTGGCCGTGCCGCGCGAACGGCCTGCAGCGCCCATGCCATGCCAGCTGAGGTCTGACGCCAACTCGGTTTTGCGGGTTTGCAAAGGCCGTGGCGCGGGCGCAGTAGCGGTGTTGACTGGGGCTGGCGGCGCGCTTTGCTGAAAGTGCAGCACAGGGTCGTCCGGCAAGGGGCCCAAGCGCAGCACGCCGGCCAGGGGCAGCGGCGTGGCTTGGCGCGTGGGCAGGGGCTGCTCGGCCATGTCATCTGAAACGTTGGTGGCATCAAACAAGTTGGTGCCGTTGCGGGCTTGGTCTTCCACCTGCCATTGGCCGCTGGCGCTGAGGCTGAGCACCAGGTGTTCACCGCTGACGTGGCGGTGGTCAACGCGGATGTTGGCGGTTTCGGCCGCGCCCACGGTGAAGCTGCCACCTTGCACGCGCCAGCGCTGCATGGCGCCTTGGCCGGGCCACTGTGCCCACAGGTGCAAGGTGTTGTGCTGGCCATGGCGCGGCGCAGTGGCAGGGGCTGCAACGGCGGCGTGACCGGCCAGAACTGTGGTGCTTGATCGGTGCTGTGTAGCCCTGTCTGTGGCCTCACCTGCGGTCTCACGTGCGGTCTCATTGGCGGTCTCGAACTGCCCCGTGTAGCTGTAAGGCAAGGTGACGTTGTCACGGCCACACACCACCAGCACTTCACTGGCGTCACGCGGCAGGCTGTCACCGGCTTTGAATTCGAGCTTCAAACGCACGGTGTTCAGCAAGTGCGCCACATCGGCTTTGGCAAAACAGCCTTGCACATGCTGCTTGGCCAGTTGCGCATCTTTTTGGTTGATGCCAATCAGGCTGCGAAGCGCGTTTTGGTTGGCGGCGCTGACCCAAAAGGTGAGCGTCCACAACTGGAAGCGGCAGTTGGGCACCGTCTCCAGCAGGTCTTGCACTTCTTGCGCCACGATGTGTTGGCCAATTTGCGTGAGCGCCTGGTTCACCTGGCGTTGCTCACGCACGGCGGGCTTGACGCCCATGGGGACGAGTTGTGGCTCATCTGGAACGTTGGTTTGCGTGCCCTGCGACGCGGCGTTGCTGGGGTTGGCCGAAAAGATGGATGCGATGAAGTTTTTCATGATGGGTGTTGGGTGGGGATTGGCTTGAGGCTGGGGTTGGGGTTGTGATGAACGCTGGGTTGGTGAGGGGTTGCTGGCGTAACTCTTGGGCCTTGGCTGCGGGGTTGGCTTGGGCGGCGCGTGCCACGCCGCCCAGGTCATGCGCAACTCGGGTTGTTTGAGGCCCGGCACCACCAGCACGCTGACCACCGCACCACCTTGGGCCAGGCGCTGGGCCAGCTTTTGCAGGTCCACGTCACCCGGTTTACGGGGCAAGCACAGCTGGGCCTGCGTCACGCGCATCAGGCCGGCGCGCAGGTGGGTTTGTTGATGCCAGGCGGCCAAGGTGGTTTGTGGCAGGTCGTGGCCATCGAGGGCATACACGGTGCGGGTGGGCTGCTCTGTCATGGTCGGTTGGCTCCTGGGGTGAGTTGGGGTGGCAGGCCCAGCGATCTCACCGGGCTTGCAAAGACAGACGCCGGCGGCGGGCTGCTTTGTTCAGCGGCGTTGAAATTTCTTTTGCGGCACCGTTGCGGCTTTTGTTGTGGGCGACGCGATGGGCGCCACTGGTAGACGCTCGCGGTGCAAGAGAAGCGCTGCCTGTGCGGCCACGTTGGGGCCTTTGTCGGCTACGGCGTCCAGGCGGTCAGTGCCCGCGTGGTGGTTGCGCTCGGCCAGCACGACGGTGATGACGGCGTCGCCTGGGGTGCTGCCCAAGGCGTCGTCATTGGCCGAGGTTTTGCGTGGACCAGCGGGCTTGCGCAGCGGCTCCATCAACACGGCCCACTTCATGGGGTACAGGGCGCAGGCCACGGCCTGTTTACCCAGCTCAGGCGGCGCCGTTTTGCCCTGTGCACGCAGTGCATCTTCTTGCGCAAACACGCGCCCGCAAAGTTGCGCGCGCTGCGCCACGCCCAGGGTTTCGTGGGGGAACAAGCTGGTGCCGGTCTTCATGGCCAAGCCCATGCCAGTGCAACCCAGCGCGCCAAACACACTGGTGCAGGCCGAGCGCGCGGTGCCTTGCAGGGGCACGCGCTGCAGGCCTTCCAAGATAAGCGCGGCATGCGGTGTGGCCATGCCGGTGGGCTGGGGCGCTGCTGCGGTGATCGACACGTGGGCTGGCGTGTACTGCGCCTTGCCTTGCGCGCTGTTGGCGACGCGGGCGTACAAGTCGGCCACAGCAGCCGGGTGGCTTCGCGCCACGCCTTGGCCCCACAGGGGGCCCAGCAGCGCGGCCAAGCGGGGGCCGTCGCAACCGCGCCAGCGCTGGTCGGTGCCGGCGCCACCCCTTGGGCCCTGCTGCGCATGGCAGCGTTTGGCGGCGGCCATTTCTACGGCCGCGCCGGGGCCCGTTGGGGGCCACTGGGGCAGATCAAAAGGCAAGGGCGCCAAGGGCAAGCCGGGCTGGGATGGATGGCTGCCCATGTTTGGCAGCAGGTCCAGCTTTTGGCCCATGCCCAAAGCCTTGGCACGGCGCGCCAGCACAGCAGTGCGCGTGCAGTTCTCGGGTTGGCCTCCCGTTTCAAAACACAGCAGATGGTCGATGAAGAACCCGGTGTCTGACTGCGTGATGGCGGTGAGCAAACGTTCGCGGGCGGCGCCGTGCAACCAATGCTGGCCGCCGGGGGCGGACAACAAGGCGTCGGCCAACAAGGGCTTGATGGTGGAGGCCACCATGTCGTCAGCGCGCAGGGCTTGATGCGCAGCGCGGCCTGGGCGCCGGGCCACGCGAGCGGCTTCAGGCGGGCAGTCTTGTGCACGCTCGCTGTTGTCTTGCTGGGCCTGGCTGCATGGGCTGCGCGATGAGGCCATGGCCAGCACGGCGCCGTCGCTGACGCGGATGCTGTAGATGGCCACCAAGCGCGCGGCGGCTTCTTCGTAACGTTTGACGTAACTCGCGTTCAGGTTGTCGGGGATAAGGTCGTTGCAGGTGTTCGGGTCTGTGTCTTGGGCGTCGGCATCGCGCTCCCTTTGGCCTGTCAGGCAACGGGCCAGGGCCTGCGCTTTGTCTTGCCAGGGCGCTGCCAAAGTCAACGAAACATCGGCGTGTTGCGGCAGCGTGATGGGCGCTTCGCCCTGCCACGTTTGCTCGGCAGGCCCGCTTTTGGCGGCGCGCCACAGGGCTTGCAGCAGTGGCGGGTCGTTGGGCGGCTCAGCGCCGAGTGGGTCCGTCAAGGTGGCGTCGGCGTCGGCGTCGGCGCTTAAGTTGACGTTGGCGTTACACAAGGCGTGCAACCAGCTTTCTGGCAAAGGCAGGTCTTGTGTGAAAGCCGTTCCCTGGGCGTTGCGAATGCAGCCAGGCAAGGGCAGCCACGGGTTGGCACGGCCACTGGCGGTGCGCTCGGGCGCGGCGGCTTGGCGCTGCGCGAACACGCCCTGCGCGAGTGCTGCCAAGCCCACCAAGGCGCCCACGCTGGCCAACTTGGCAGTGGCCAACCACAGGCCAGACAAACTGCCCTGCGCCGCCTGGGCCATGCCACGGGCGTTGCTGCCGGTGCCGCGCCGGCGCACCAGCGGTGGCAAAACAAGCGCCACGGCCATCACGCAACTCAGGAGCGACATGCGCCCCCAAGCCAGCAGTGGAAAGTTAACGCCGGTGAGTGGAATCACCCCCGTGTTGCCCAGGCAGGTGACAAAGAGCTGCGCCAGCATGAGCAAGGCGTACAGCGCGCCGGTGGCAGCGGCCAGCCCGGCGGCGTCAACCGTCTCTTGGGCCCGCATGCTGCGGCTGGCCAACACCAGCATCAGCAAGAAAAAGCTGGCCGTGCCCGCCACCAAAAACAGCGCCGCCCAGGGCCCCCACAAACCGACCAAGGCGGTAAAGACGTAGTCGCTTTGTGTCTCGGTGGGCATGCCCAGGCACTTGGCACCAGCCTTGCCCCCGAGCGTGGTGACGACGTGCCCCAAGTTGCCGCACCAAGGCACGTGCTGAGCACCAAAACCACCCGCGCCAGCGGCTTGGGTGAACCATGTCATCTGGGCGAGATAGTCATGTGGAGCGTTAAATGGTTGCAGCCATGAGGTGAGGCGATCTGTGGGCGTGAGGCGGGGCAAGGTGTGCACCAAGAGGGTTGTCAACACCGCTGCGGTGGACAAGCCAGCCAACCACGCCGAACCTGCGCTGCCGCGCCGTTGCGCCAGGGCGTGCCACACCATGGCAGCCAACAACCAACAACTGGCCATGGCGGCGACCAAGAGCGGGCCTTTGTCCTGGCTGGCCAAAAGCCCAGCGACCATCGTTGCAAAAGCCGCCACCACCAGCACAGCGTTGCCACGCCAACTTAAGCCGGCATGGCACCAGCGGTACAAGCCCCAGGCGACGACAAAACACAAGGGCAGGCGCAAGAGCTCGACCGTGGCGGCGGCGGGCACCGGTGCCCACTTCAACTGCACAAAGATGGCCGACAAGGCTTGCAATGGTGTGGCCAAGAAGTCGGGCAGACCGGGCAAACGATGCAGCCGGTGCGCCCAGTGAAGAGCACCCACAGACAGCGCCAATGCGGCCCCGGCCAACGCGGCGCTGGCAATGCGCTGGCGGGTTGGCAACAGGGCCCAGCGCGCCATGAAGCGCACGGTGGCGAAGGTGAGCATTTGGCGCAGCAAGAGCACGAGCAAGCCCACGCCACCAACCCATAACAGGGCCTGGCGCTGGTCTTGGCCCATGTTTGCGGCAAAGCGCGGGCCGCTCGAAGCCCAGTCGTCCAGCCAAGTCACAGAGGCCATAAGTAGGCCCACTAACAGGCCCACCAGCAGGCCCACCACCAGACCCACCGGCAGGGCCGCGGAAGGCGTCTTGGGCGTGGCGGCCTTGGCCCGCGCGGCGATTTCGGGTGATGCGGCTTGCGGTGCGCGCGGCTGAAAAGTGGGGTGGGCGGCGTTTGTCATCAGGTACCTTGAAGTGCAGGTACATAGACAGACGCCAGCGGGGCCAGCTTTTGTTCAGCGACAGCGAAAAAAATCAGCGCCAGTGCCGGGCGACGGCACTGACGGCCCCTCTGGTTTCAGCGCCGTTGCCAGCGCGCGCCGCATTGGCAGACGACGTGCCTTAATCCGCCTTCGCCCCCGACGCCTTCACCACGCCTTCGTATTTGGCCAACTCAGCCGCCACAAAAGCGCTGAACTGCTCTGGGGTGGTGGGCGCAGGTTCCGCCATCAAGAGGGCCAAGCGCGACTTGATCTCGGTGCTGTTCAGCGCATCCACAAAAGCCTTGTTCAAACGCTGTGTCATGTCGTTGGTTAGCTTGGCCGGGCCGAACAAACCAAACCAGGTGTTGACGTCAAACTTGGCCAAACCCAAGGCCGCACCGGCTTCCGCGATGGTGGGCACTTCGGGCATGACCGTTGAGCGTTTCGCGGTTGTCACCGCCAACGCTTTGAGCTTGCCACTTTTGATGTTGACCGAGGCCGCTGCCAGGTTGTCGATGTTGAAATCCACCTGCCCCGAGACCAGCGCCAACTGCGCTGGTGGCCCACCCGCATAAGGGATGTGCACGATGAAAAGCCCCGCCTGGGCCTTGAACATCTCGCCCGCCAAATGCCCGGCGCTGCCGTTGCCGCCCGAGCCGTAATTCAGGCGCCCAGGGTTGGTTTTGGCGTGGCGCACCAAGTCGGCCAGGGTGTTGATGCGCAGCCGCAGCGCGGTGTCGGCGTTCATCACCACCACGTTGGGCACCTGGGCCACCAAGGTGATGGGCGTGAAGTCGCGCAGCGCGTCGTAAGGCATCTTGCTGTACAGCCAGGGGTTGATGGCGTGCGTTGCCACGGCGCCCATCACCAGCGTGTAACCGTCGGGCGCGGCCTTGGCCACGGCGTCGGCACCCAGATTGCCACCGGCGCCGGGGCGGTTGTCGATGACCACCGTGCCCAGGGTGTCTTTCACGCGCTCAGCCAGGGCGCGGGCGACCACGTCGAGCGGGCCTCCGGGTGGGTAAGGCACGACAAGGCGGATGGGTTTGGTTTGTGACCACGCGGGCTGCGTGGCGGCGGTAGCCAGGACCGCCAAAGCGGCCAAAGTTTGAACTGCTGATCGTCGCGAAAACACAGGGCGCTCCTAGGTGTGTGCGGGTGCGTGCGGGGAGACAAAGACTACCCGATGTGGTTCACTGGCCGCCCGCGCGGCTGAACCGCGATCGGACCACAACAGGAGACTCACCATGACCCTTTGCCCCATCGCCATCGTCACCGGCTGCGCCAAGTGCCCGGCCTTCAAAGTCTGCCCATTGAAGGGCGTGATCGGCGACGCCAAACCTGCGGCGCCGGTGG
>JAYVRO010000322.1:0-4997 GCA_043776165.1 Rubrivivax sp.
GTGTAGCGCTGCGCCACAGCGTCGTAGTGCCCGCGAGCAGCCACCCGCGGTGTACCGGCTTGTGAGTACCAACGTTTGAACTGAGGCAAACGCAAAGCCAGGTCGCTGCCCGGGTTGGCGTCGCTGATGGCTTGCGCAAAGTCGTCGCAAGTGACGGCTTGACCGTCGTGGCGTTGAAAGTACAAAGTGATGCCGCGCTCAAAACCGGCGCGGCCTACCAAGGCCTGCATCATGCGCACCACCTCGGCGCCTTTTTCGTAGACGGTGGCGGTGTAGAAGTTGTCGATGGCCACGTAGCTGTCGGGGCGAACGGGGTGGGCCATGGGGCCAGCATCTTCAGAGAATTGCGCCGAGCGCAAGGTCAACACATCGTCAATGCGTTTGACGGCGCGGGCCGACGTCGAGCCCGCCATGTCCATGGAGAACTCCTGGTCGCGGAACACCGTGAGGCCTTCTTTGAGCGAGAGCTGGAACCAGTCGCGGCAGGTGATCCGGTTGCCCGTCCAGTTGTGGAAGTACTCGTGAGCGATGACTGTTTCAATCGCCTTGAAGTCGTTGTCTGTTGCCGTTGCCGAGGTGGCCAACACGTACCTGGTGTTGAAGATGTTGAGGCCCTTGTTCTCCATGGCGCCGGAGTTGTAGTCCTCCACCGCGACCACCATGTAGCGCTCGAGGTCGAGCGGCAAACCGTAACGGGCTTCGTCCCACACCACACTGGCCACCAGGGAATTCATGGCGTGCTCGGTCTTTTCAAGGTCACCCGGGCGCACGTAGATTTGCAGCAAGTGCTCTTTGCCTGAGCGCGTGCGGATGTGCTGCTCGCGCGCCACCAACTGCCCGGCCACCAAGGCAAACAGGTAACACGGTTTGGGGAATGGGTCATGCCACTTTGCGTAATGTCGACCGTTGTCCAAGGTCCCCTGATCGATCAAATTGCCATTGCTCAGCAGCACCGGATAACGGGCTTTGTCAGCGCGTAAGGTCACGCTGTAAATCGCCATCACATCGGGGCGGTCCAAAAAATACGTGATGCGGCGAAAACCCTCGGCTTCGCACTGTGTGAAGAGTCCGCCAGCGCTGGTGTACAGGCCTGAGAGGTCGCTGTTCTTGTCGGGCGCGCAGGTGTTGCGCAGCTCCAGGGTGAACTCGTTTGCGGCGGGAGGGTTGTCAATAATGAGGCGCCCGGCCTCTTGCCGAAAGGACACGCTTTGACCGTCTGCCGAGACGCGCAGCAAAGTAATGTCATCACCGTCTAACACCAAGGGCTGGCCCGGCGCTGCCTGGGTGTTGCGCTCGATGCGCATCTTGCTGGCAACGATGGTCTTGGCAGGGTCGAGGTCGAAGCTGAGATCGACGCTGCGGATCCAAAACGCGGGCGCCGCGTAGTCTTCACGGCGGGTTACGGTGGTGGTGGATTCACGCATGGGGGGTACTCGAAAAATCGTGGATAGACAGACCGCTGCTCTGCGCAGCGCGGGCGAGTTGCCGGTCACTGGTGGCGAGGTGTGAACAGCGGTAGGAATGTGCGCAGGCCAAGTGCAGCGCGTCAAGCGTGGCCAAAGGTGAAGTCAACTCGTCGAGCCACAGCGCAGCGTCAGCAAAAGCGGACTCAGGCATGGCTTGCATGCGCCACACGGTGGCTTGCAATTCACGTGCAAAAAGTTGATGCGTTCGAAGCAAGAAATTCGCATCCAGATCGCCCATGCGCAGGCGTCTGCGCATGACCGAGTGAAACTCAGTAACGGTCAAGGGGCTGATGAGCAACTCTTGCTGACCATCCTCAACAAAGGTGTCAAACGCCGCAGAGTTGGCTTCTTGCACATAGCGCTTGACCAGCGCGCTGGTATCGACATAAACACGCATGGACGGGCCAAGGGTCAGCGCTTGTCGCGCTCTTCTCGTATGAGCACTTCGATGGGTATTTTCACCATCTTCATTCCCGTCCGGTGAGCCGCCAAGGAAGGCACTTTGCGTTTGGCGGTGACTGGCAAGATGCGCGCCACAGGCTCGCCGTTGGAGACCAATAAGAGCTCGTGCTCTTTGGCCAAGGTGGCTTTTAGGTTAGGCACTGCTTCACGCAGTTCGCGCACGTTGATGGTCTTCATGGTGACACGCTGGGTTGATGTGTGACACGGGCAGTATAGGCAGCGTCAGACCTTGCACTTGCCGTTACAAACCCTGCTTCAAACTGGCCTCAATGAAGGGGTCCAGGTCACCGTCCAACACCTTTTGGGTGTTGCTGATTTCCACATTGGTGCGCAAGTCTTTGATGCGGCTTTGGTCCAGCACATAAGAGCGAATTTGATGGCCCCAACCCACATCGGTTTTGGTGTCTTCCAACTTTTGCTGCGCTTCCATTTGTTTGCGCATCTCGTGCTCGTACAAGCGTGAACGCAGCATTTGCCAGGCTTCGTCGCGGTTGCGGTGTTGACTGCGATCGTTCTGGCACTGCACAACGATGTTGGTTGGCAAATGTGTGAGGCGCACGGCAGAGTCGGTCTTGTTGATGTGCTGGCCCCCTGCGCCGCTGGCGCGAAAAGTGTCCACGCGCACGTCGGCCGGGTTGATGTCGATCTCGATGCTGTCGTCCACCTCTGGGTAGACAAAGAGACTGGCAAAACTGGTGTGGCGCCCGCCTGAAGAATCGAAAGGGCTCTTGCGCACGAGGCGGTGCACGCCGGTCTCGGTGCGCAGATGGCCAAAAGCGTATTCACCCTCGATTTTCAACGTGGCACTGCGGATGCCGGCCACGTCGCCTTCGGTTTCTTCCATCACCTCGGCCTTGAAACCCTTCTTTTCGCAGTATTTCAGGTACTGGCGCAGCAACATGCTGGCCCAGTCACAGGCCTCGGTGCCACCGGCCCCCGCCTGGATGTCGACAAAGCAGTTGCCCGGGTCGGCTGGATTGTTAAACATGCGGCGAAACTCGATCTTCTCGACGATCTCGCGCAGTGCAGCCGTTTCGGCTTCGATGTGGGCCAAGGCGTCGACGTCGCCCTCGGCCTTGCTCATGTCGTAGAGCTCGGTGTTGTCGGCCAGGTTGGTGGTCAGGTGATTGATGGTCTCGACCACGCCTTCCAGCAATTTCTTTTCGCGCCCGAGTTCTTGGGCGCGTTTGGGCTCATTCCAAACGCTGGGGTTTTCCAGCGCGGCGATGACTTCATTCAGCCGCAGCGCTTTGCGGTCGTAGTCAAAGATACCCCCGAAGCTGCTCGGTGCGTTTGCTCAAGTCGGTGAGCAAGGTGCCAATCAAATTGATCTGTTCGGTGTCCATGAGGGTCGGTTAGCTTTTGGTAAACGCACGATTTTGCCAGCCACGCTGGTCACAGGGCACAAGTCCCTGTCAAGCGGACAAGAAGCGTTGCAAGAGCGTTGCCAGCGCGATGGGTTGGTCGTGGTGCAGCATGTGCCCGCAGTCGGCGAGCTTTTCACGTTGGACATTGGCCACAACGTTCAGGCGTTCATGAAGTTCGGCCTTGGAATAGCGCGCACCCCATTCACGCCCCACCAGGCTGTGTTCCGCCTCCACCCACAGGAGTGGTGCCGTAATGCGCCGCCACTGCGCCAAGTGCTCTTCAGTGCGATAAGGAACGGGATTTGTGCGCATGTGCGCGGGGTCGCCCAAGATGTGCCAGCGGCCATCGGCTTTTTGTTGTGACCAATGGGGTGCCAGCCAGGCCGCCTTGTCGGCGCTCAGTCGGGGATTGTTTTTTTGCAGTCGGGCCGCCACGGCGGCCACGCTGCCGTAGTCGCGCATGAGCTGCGGTTTTTGCAGATCGTCCAGCCAACGCACCAGGCGGTCTGGGGCGTCTTCGGGTTTCGATGCGGGCAAACCAAACCCTTCAAGGTTGATCAAGCGGCGAATTCGTGTGGGCCTTACACCGCCGTAACTCATCACCACATTGCCGCCCATGCTGTGGCCGACCAGGTCAACTGGTGCGTTGGGGCTGAAGGCGTTGATGAGCCCATCGAGGTCACCGACGTAGTCGGGGAACCAGTAGCTGTCGCAGGGCGGCGTGGCGGTCAAACCAAAGCCGCGCCAGCTGGGCGCAATGACATATCGCGTGGGTCCTTCGATGGTGGTCAGCGCGTCGACCACAAATTGGAACGAGGCGCCCACGTCCATCCAGCCGTGCATCAAGACCAGGGTGGGTTGACTTGGCGTGGCCATGGCAGGGTCGCCCCACACCTGTGCGTGATAGTCCAAGCCGCGAACGGAAACGAAGCGGCTTTGAGGTGCGCGCTGTACGACATAGCTGTGGTCTGTGCTCATGCGGGCACTGTAGGCGACGGGGCCCAGACTGGCTGTCGGCGCTGCGACAGGGCGCTGTTTGACAATGGGGCCATACCGACCTATCCACTCCCCCAGCCAAGGCGCAACCCGATGACACCTTTCACCTTACGCGCCGCAGAACCGCGCGACACACACGCCATCGTTGGCTTGATAGGCGAGTTGGCCGAGTTTGAAAACCTGACCAACCTGATGCAGGCCACACCCGAAGCACTGCACGAACCTCTGTTTGGCGCCAAGCCTGTGGCCGAGGCGGTGGTCGCAGAAGTGGAGGGTGTGGTCGTGGCCTTTGCGCTCTTTTTCACCAATTTCTCTACCTTCTTGGCCAAGCCGGGGATGTACCTGGAAGATCTGTACGTGCAACCCGCGTTCCGTGGCCACAGCATTGGCAAGTCTTTGCTCAAGCACCTGGGTGCCTTGGCGGTGGCGCGTGGCTGTGGCAGGTTCGAGTGGAGCGTGCTCGATTGGAACGAAAACGCCATTCGGTTTTATCAACACATGGGCGCCACCGTGATGCCCGATTGGCGCATCTGCCGCTTGTCAGGCGACGCCTTGCAGCGTTTCAGGGCCGACGAAGCAATTGCCTGATGGCACCCAAGATGAAGGCGCTGTTGGTGTCGATGTAGCGCCAGGCCAGACGACGTGGTTCGTTTAACAAACGATGTAACCACTCCAAGCCCATGCCCCGCATCCAAGTGGGCGCACG
>JAYVRO010000323.1:0-4984 GCA_043776165.1 Rubrivivax sp.
CTTCCAAAAGCCGATGCGCAGGCTGTCGCTGTTGATGTCGAGCATCATCACAACGAAGAGAAAAAGCACCATCACCTCGCCGACGTAGACCAGCACCAACGCGATGGCCAGAAACTCTGCTCGCAGCAGCATCCAAATGCACGAGGTACTGAAAAACGCCAACACCAAGAAGAGCGCAGCGTGCACCGTGCTGCGCGCGGTGATGACACGGAACGACGCGCCCAGCAGCACGGCTGAAAAAACGTAGAAAAGAACGGTCAGCGTGTTCATGAAAATTCAGCGAAAGCCCGCATCGGCAGCGCGACGCTCGGCGATGTCTTTCTCGTAGCGGTCACCCACCGCCAGCAGCATGTCTTTGGTGAAGTACAGGTCACCGCGTTTTTCGCCGTGGTACTCAAAAACGTGGGTTTCGACGATGGAATCGACCGGGCAGCTCTCTTCGCAAAAGCCGCAAAAGATGCACTTGGTTAAATCAATGTCGTAGCGTGTGGTTCGGCGCGAGCCGTCGTCGCGCACTTCCGATTCGATGGTGATGGCCATGGCAGGGCACACGGCTTCACACAGCTTGCAGGCAATGCAACGTTCTTCGCCGTTTTCGTAGCGGCGCAATGCATGCAGGCCACGAAAGCGCGGCGACTGCGGCGTCTTCTCTTCGGGGAATTGCACTGTGATGTTGCGCGAGAAGAAGTGCTTGCCAGTGATGGCCATGCCTTTGAACAGCTCCGTCAACATGAAGCTGGACAAGACATCCTTAACAGCACTGAGAGTCGACATGCGTGCCTCTTTCAGGTCCAAATATTGAAGGGCGACTGGATCCACAGACCCACCACGACCAGCCACACCAAGGTGATGGGAATGAAAACTTTCCAGCCTAAACGCATGATCTGGTCATAGCGAAAGCGAGGGAAGGTGGCGCGGATCCACAAGAACATGGTGACCACCACAAAAACTTTGATCGCCAACCAAATCCAACCGGGGATGAAGCCGAGGAAGTCGACAGGTGGCAACCAGCCACCCAGAAAGAGCAGCACCGTCATCATCGAGACGAGGATCATGTTGGCGTACTCGGCCAAAAAGAACATCGCAAACGACATGCCGGAATACTCGATCATGTGCCCGGCGACGATCTCTGATTCACCTTCCACCACGTCAAAGGGATGGCGGTTGGTCTCGGCGAGACCGGAGATAAAAAAGACGCCAAAGATCGGCAGCAGCGGCAACCAGTTCCACGACAAAACGCCGACGCCCATGCCCGCGAAAATACCCTTGCCTTGCAGTATCACGATCTGCGAGAGGTTCATGGTGCCTGAGACCATCAACACCACCACAAGGCAAAAGCCCATGGCGATTTCGTAGCTGACCATTTGCGCTGAGGCGCGCAGCGCACCCAGGAACGCGTACTTCGAATTCGAGGCCCAGCCGGCGATGATCACGCCGTAGACCTCGAGCGAGGTGATGGCCATCAAAAAGAGCAAACCCGCGTTGACATTGGCCAACACCACTTCGGGCCCAAAGGGCACGACCGCCCAGGCCGCGAGTGCCGGCATGATGGTCATCACGGGGCCAAGGAAAAAGAGGCCTTTGCTGGCAGCCGTCGGGCGGATGATTTCTTTGAAGATGAGCTTGACGGCGTCGGCAATGGGTGTGAGCAAGCCGTAAGGGCCAACACGGTTGGGGCCCGGGCGAATTTGCGTCCAACCAATGGCCTTGCGTTCCCACAGCGTGAGGTAGGCCACGCAACCGAGCAGCGGCAAGAGCACGGCCACGATCTTGATGAGGCTCCACAACACGAGCCACAAAGTGGGCCCGAGCAAGGCGTTGGCGGATTGATGAAGGGTGTCGAACATGGCGGCCGGGCTCAAGCCTTCTCAAGCGTGATGGGTCCGAACATGGCGCCCAGTTTCAGGGTCGAGGGGTGGCCAGCAGCAACACGAACGGCATTCGACGCGAGGGTTTTGTCTTCGCGTGCGGGCAAGATCACGGCGCCCTGCCCTTGGTCCACCAGCACCAAATTGCCTTCTTGCAACTTCAGCTCCAACCACAGCGCGCTGGGCACGCCCACCACGGGCGCTTGGGCGTCTGAAGTGAGTTGCAAAGCAGCGGCACGGCGCACCAGCATGTCGGTGCAGTAGATGGGGACGTCGGCCACGCGTTGCAGGTGACTCGTTGGCGTGGTCTGAATTGTTACTTCAGATGCCGCCGCATTCGCGTCGTTGTTCAAGCGCTCGCTCAAGCCCGCGACATCACCGAGTGCCTCGGCGCGGACTTCTTCGACACTCTCTTGCGCAAAACCGTCGAGTCCGAGCAAATTGCCCAGCACACGCAAAACTTTCCAGGCCGGGCGCGTATCACCCAAGGGTTTGACCACGCCGTGGAAACTCTGCACACGACCTTCGGCGTTCACGAAGGTTCCCGCCGTTTCAGTGAAAGGCGCGATGGGCAGGAGCACGTCAGCGTTGTCCACAGCGGCGTCTTTGAAAGCGGTCAGCGCGACGACCAATCCCGACGCGGCCAGGGCCTGCGTGGCAGCGATGGCGTTACCAGCATCAAGTGCCGGCTCGACGTTCAAAAGCAGCAGCGCCTTCATCGGCTGGCTGAGCATGTCGCCCGCGTTCAAGCCACCATTCAAGGGCCGGGCGTTGACCAGCTGTGCGCCCACGCTGTTGGCTGCTTCACCCAGGTAACCCAGGTGTGCGCCCACCTGCTCAGATATCCACTGCGCCAAGGCCAGAAGTTGCGCAGCTTGTGGGTGCTGGGCGGCGGCGTTACCCAGCAACACGGCTTTGCGTTCACCACCCAATAACGACTTGGCGATGGCCTGCGCAGCGTCAGTCGGCGCCACGGCCAAAGGCGCCTCAAGGCCCTGGGTGGCAGCGATGGCCGCTGCAATCTGGGCCAGTGCCAAGGGCCAGGCATCAGGCGAAACGTTGATGCCTTCGCTGAGCGACATCAACCAGTCGTCTTGCACGGCGTTCACAACATGCAAGCGAGCGCCGCGTTTGGCAGCTTGGCGCAAACGTTGCGCAAAGAGCGGGTGGTCCTTGCGCAGGAAGGAACCCACGATCAATGCGCGGTCGACTTGAGAGAGCGCAGCAACGGGCAGGCCCAACCAACGCGCTTGACCCGCTGGTGCGGCGTTGCTGAAGTCGGCGTGGCGCGTGCGGTGGTCGATGTTGTCGCTGCCCAGACCACGCACCAGCTTGGTCAGCAAGTGCAGCTCTTCGATCGTCGAATGGGCACTCCCCAAAGCGCCAATCGCGCTGGGCCCAAATTCACCCTTGATGCGCTTCAAGCCATCGGCCACAAAGCTCAGCGCTTGGTTCCAGTCCACGGTGACCCACTGGCCACCTTGTTTGATCATCGGTTGCGTCAAACGTGATTCGCTGTTCACGGCTTCGTAGCTGAAACGGTCGCGGTCAGCGATCCAGCATTCGTTCAGGGTCTCGTCTTCTTGTGGCACGACACGCAATACCTTGCCACCCTTGACCTGCATGATGAGCTTGGCCCCGGTGCTGTCGTGCGGGCTCACGCTTTTGCGGCGTGACAACTCCCAGGTGCGGGCGCTGTAGCGAAAGGGCTTGCTGGTGAGCGCGCCCACAGGGCAGATGTCGATCATGTTGCCCGACAGTTCGCTGTCGATGCTGCGACCCACTGCAGTGGTGATCTCGCTGTGTTCACCACGATGGATCATGCCAAGTTCCATCACGCCGGCGACTTCCTGGCCGAAGCGAACGCAGCGTGTGCAATGGATGCAGCGGCTCATCTCTTCCATCGAGATGAGCGGGCCCACGTCCTTGTGGAAGACCACGCGCTTGTCTTCTGCATAGCGCGACGCCGAGCCGCCGTAGCCCACCGCGATGTCTTGCAATTGGCACTCACCGCCTTGGTCGCAGATGGGGCAATCCAGCGGGTGGTTGATGAGCAAAAACTCCATCACCGACTGCTGGGCCTTGATGGCTTTGTCGCTCTTGGTGCGCACCACCATGCCTTGCGTTACCGGGGTGGCGCAGGCCGGCATGGGCTTGGGCATCTTTTCTACATCGACCAAACACATGCGGCAGTTGGCGGCAATGCTCAGCTTCTTGTGATAACAAAAATGCGGGATGTAAACACCGGCCGCATCGGCCGCGTGCATGACCATGCTGCCTGCTGCCACGCTGACTTTGGCGCCGTCTAATTCGATGTCGATCATTGCGCCCGGCCCTTAAACATAGTGCGGGACCACACAGGTCTTGTGTTCAATGTGATGCACAAACTCGTCACGGAAGTGTTTGAGCATGCCTTGCACCGGCAAGGCCGCAGCGTCACCCAGCGCGCAAATCGTGCGGCCCTTGATGTTCTCTGCAACGGAGTCAAGTAAGTCGAGATCATCGGCCCGGCCCTTGCCATGTTCGATCCGGTCCACCATGCGCCAGAGCCAGCCCGTGCCTTCACGGCAAGGTGTGCACTGACCACAGCTTTCATGTTGGTAGAAGTAGGACAGGCGCAACAAGCTCTTGACCATGCAACGCGAGTCGTCCATCACGATGACAGCGCCCGAGCCCAGCATGGAACCTGCCTTGGCAATGGCGTCGTAATCCATGGTGATGTCCATCATGGTCTTGCCGGGCAAAACAGGCGCTGATGAACCGCCGGGAATCACAGCTTTTAATAAACGACCCGTGCGCACACCGCCAGCCAATTCAAGCAGCTTCGAGAAGGGTGTGCCCAGTGGAATTTCGTAATTTCCGGGCAAGTTCACATCGCCCACGATGGAGAAAATCTTCGTGCCACCGTTGTTGGGTTTGCCGCAGTCCAAATACTGTTGACCACCGTTGTTGATGATCCAAGGCACCGCAGCGAATGTCTCAGTGTTGTTGATGGTGGTGGGTTTGCCGTACAAGCCAAAACTGGCCGGGAACGGCGGCTTGAACCTGGGCTGGCCCTTTTTGCCTTCTAACGATTCAAGCAAGGCAGTTTCTTCACCGCAGATGTAGGCGCCAAA
>JAYVRO010000324.1:0-4982 GCA_043776165.1 Rubrivivax sp.
CGGGCCTCACAACCACTGGCTTTGCCCACGGCGCCCAGCTTGCGCTGGCGGGGCTCCAGCGGATTGGAAAACGCAGGCGCCACGGTTTCTGTCAGGCCCATGGTTTCGATGATGCCGATGCCAAATTTGGCCTCGAAGCGGCGCAAGTGATCGGGCGGCAGGGCAGCGCTGGCGCTGCGGCAAAAGCGAATGCGTTGGGTCACGTCAGACCTTGGTGATTTGCCCTCATCCGCACCCTCACTTGCATCTTCACCCGCACCTTCATTCAGGTACGAAATCATCGTCGGCACCAGGTTGATCCAGGTGCATTGCCCGTCTTTCGTTTGCTGCCAAAAGCGCGCCGCAGAAAACTTGGGCGGCATGGCCAGGCTGCCACCGCTGGCCAAGGGGGCCAGCATGGTCACGGCAAAAGCGTTGATGTGATAGAGCGGCAGCACGGCCAAAACGCGGTCTTGGTGGGTCAGGGCGTGTTCAGTGCAGATGGACAAGGCATTGGCCACCAAGTTGGCCTGCGTGAGCATCACGCCTTTGGGCACACCGGTGGTGCCCGAGGTGTACATCAGCAGGGCCAATGTATCAGGTGAGGTGTTTGCGGCGCTCGCGTCGGTCACGCCCGCGGTTGCTGCGGGAAGTGTTCCGTTGGGCTCCATCACCAGCACGGCAATGTCGCGCTGACAACCCGCCAACAGGCTGCGCACGGCAGCTTGCCATTCGCTGCTGACACACACCACGCGGCAATCGGAGTGTTCGAGCACGTAGCGCATTTGCTCGGGCTGCGACAGCAAATTCACGGGGTTCACGCACCAGCCGCCTGCCATGGCGCCGAGCAGCAAGCGCAAGGTGTTGAGGCCATTGGGCATGACGAGCGACACGGTGTCGCCGGGCACCGAGCCAGTAGCGAGCAGCATCGCCGCCACATCGGCACCACTGTTGTTAAGCTGCGCGTAGCTGATGCGCTGCTCGCCTTCGAGTTGCACCGCGTAAAGGGCTTCGGGCCGTTGTGCGGCTTGCCGGGCTATCAGCTCGCGCAGCGTGCGCGGTGTGTCGGCACCGGCATTCATCAACCGCGCCCGTACTTGGCAAAGTGCTTGCCGAAGATCTCGTCAACACTGGGTACCACTTCAGCAATGGGGCGGCTGATGCGGGTGATGTTGATGTAGTGGCGCCAGGTCATGTTGTCTGAGAAGTTGTTGCGCCCCCAGGTGCCGCAGCCCATGGACAGGGAAAACGGCAAACCGTTGTCGAAACTGCCGCCCGTGGCAATGCAGTGCGCCTGGTTGACGATGACGCGCGACACCGCCAGGTGCAGGCCGAGCTGCATTTCGCGCTCAGGCCGCTGGCTGTGCAGGCCCACCGAGTGGCCTGCGCCCTGATGGGCGTAGATGCGCGCCACGATCTGCGTGGCGTGTTCAAAGTCTCGCGCGCGGTAGATGGCGAGCACGGGGCTTAACTTTTCACCTGAGTAAGGGTGTTCCTCACCCACGTCGCTTTCTTCAACCAACAACATGCAGGGCTTGCGCGCCGCGATGTCGCGGAATCGAGCGCGATCTGCAATCACAGCGGCCGATTGGCCGATGACCTCGGGCGACAACTTGCCGCCTGGCCACATCAGTGCTTGCAGCTGGTCTTTTTGACCCGCGTCAAGCAGTGCAGCGCCGTGGGATGTCAATGCCGCAATCGTCGCGTCGTACACGGCATCCACGAGGACCAAACTGTTCTCGGACGAGCAACTGGTGGCGTTGTCAAAAGTCTTGCTGCGGTGGATGAGCGCGCTCGCTGCCGCCACGTCGGCTGTCTCGTCAACGATGCCCGCCACGTTGCCGGCACCCACGCCAAAAGCCGGTGTGCCGCTGGCGTAAGCCGCGCGCACATTGGCTTGGGAACCCGTGGCCACCACCAGGTCGCACTGGCGCATCAGCTCGTGGGTCGATGCCTTGTTGATGGGCGCCGTGAGCACCTGAACCAGATCGCGCGGCGCGCCGATGCAATCGAACTGTTCGTGGATAAAGGCCACCAACTGTTGTGCCGTGCTCCAGCCCTTGGGCGAAGGCGCCACGATCACCGCGTTGCGGCCTTTGAGCGCGTTGATGATCTTGTTGGCCGGCGTGGCTGCCGGGTTGGTACTGGGCGTGATGGCGCACACAACACCCACGGGCCGGGCAATTTCAGTGATGCCCGTGGCGGTGTTGTCGCTCATCACCCCCACCGAACGTTGGCCTTGCAAGTCCCGCAGCAAACCAAGGGTCTTGCGATGGTTTTTTTTCAGCTTATCTGGAACGTTACCGATGCCGGTGTCGGCCACGGCCATCTCGGCCAGTACGTGGTTGCGGGTCGGTTCCATGATCGCCCAACCGGCGGCCGCCACGATCTCATCCACACGCGTTTGGTCGTAGCCTTCGGCCACGGCCTGTGCTGCGCGGGCACGCTGCACGAGTGCGGTGACCAGGGCGGTGGCGGTGGCGACTGCGCCGTATGTTTGCGTGCTTTGCTGCGGCATGTCATTCGGCCTTGATGTTGGCGTCTTTGGCCAGTTTGGCCCAGCGCGGCAGTTCAGCGGCGACAACGGCTGCCAAGGCCTCTGGCGTGCCGCCCACACCTTCGGCGCCCTGGGCCAAGAGTTTTTCGCGGATCGCGGGTTCCGCCACCACCGTGTTCAGTGCCTTGTTGAGTTTGTCGATGATGGCGCGCGGCGTTTTGGCAGGCACAAACATCGCGTACCAGGAGTCGACTTCGAAGTCTTTGATGCCCGCTTCTTGCATCGTAGGCACATCAGGGAAAGCCGCGCTGCGTTTGACGGTCGAGACAGCCAAAGCGCGCAACTTGCCCGTCTTCACAAACTGCGCCGCTGCAGGGATGGAGACCCACAACAGCGGCACTTGCCCGCCCATCACGTCGGTCACGGCTGGGCCACCGCCGCGGTACGGAATGTGCGTCATCTTGGTGCCCGTGCGCAGCTTCAGCAACTCACCCGCCAAGTGGCCTGGTGAGCCGTTGCCGACCGATGCGAATGACAGGCTGTCGGGTTTGGCCTTGGCCAAGGCGATGAGTTCCGCCACCGTCTTGACGGGCACATCGTTGTTGGCCGCCAGCAACTGGGGCAGTGAGGCCACGGTGCCCACAGGTTCAAAATCTTTGATCGTGTCGAACGTTAACTTTGACAAGATGGCCGGGTTGATGGTGTGCGAGCTGAGCGTGAAGAGCACGGTGTAGCCGTCGGGTGCGGCCTTGGCCACGAGGTCGCTGCCAATCGAGCCGCCAGCGCCACCTTTGTTGTCGATGACGATGGTTTGACCCAGGGCCGCCTGAAAGCGTTCGACGACGATGCGGGCAATCACGTCGGTGCCACCGCCGGGCGGGTAGGGCACGACAAAGCGGATGGGTTTGTCGGGGTAGTTTCCCTGCGCCTGCGCGGCGCTCACAAAGCCCAAGGCAGCGAGCAACAGCAGGGCTGTGGTCAGGGCGCGGTGGCGCAAAATCAGCACATTCATCGATGTCTCCAAAACCGGGTAGAGGGCCAGCGCGCAAACGAGCTGCGAGGCCATTGGAAGGCGCAGTCTATTGCGCTCCAGTGCGGCGCCCTTTGCAGTTAACCGCACTCTACGGCCCCCAGGCCGCGCCATCCCGTCGCGTGTCGGCAGCGCCAATCCATCCCTGCGGCGTGCGCTGTAAAAAAGCCAGGCCGCTGGTCATCTCGGTGATGTTGACTTTGTGGCCCAGTGCCGTGAGCGCAGGTGCGAGCTGCTGCGCTGCTGTGTTGCGCTCCAACTGAACGCTCCCCAGCACCGCACCCGACACATGGCCGCGCGCCAGGGCTTGTTGCGGCGTGCGGTTGTGGACCAGCATCTCGATGAGAGCCTGGGCGATGTAGTCAACGATCTGCCCACCACCGGCCGAGCCGCCCACCAAAACCGGCTGGCCCCGCTCATCAAACACGATGGTGGGCGCCATCGAGCTGGTGGGCCGCTTGTTGGCGGCCATCTGGTTAGCACGCGGCGGGCCAGCGCTTGCCTCAGGTGAAAAGTTAGACATCGCGTTGTTGAGCACATACCCACCCACCATCAGACGCGCGCCGAAGTTCAGGTTGATGGTGGTGGTCACGCTCAGCGCGTTGCCATGTTGATCGGTGATGGCAATTTGGCTGGTGGCACCTTGAGGGGCCTCTTCGCCGGGCGCGAAAACGGCTGTTGCGACGGGCAAGGCACCCGGTCGCGCGTCGTTCATGCGCCGCGTCATGTCAATGCTTGCCGCGCGCTGGCGCAGGTAGTGGGGTGCCAGCAAGGCGGTCAATGGCGCTGCAACAAAGGCAGGGTCACCCACGTGCAACAAGCGGTCGGCCTGGGCCAGGCGGCTTGCTTCAAGGTATTGGTGCACAAAAGCAGGGTTGTCGAAGTCGAAGGCCCCGGTGGGCGGCGATGGCTGCCCTGGTTGATCGGTCTGTGCTTGCAGGATTTGCAGCATTTGCAGCGTCTGCAAGACGACCACACCGCCGAATGATGACGGGCCCATCATGCAAACGCGCCAGCTTCGAAACGGGGCGCAAAGCGGCTCGCGGGCTTGGGCTTTGAAGTCCAGCACATCGGCCTCGGTCATCAAGCTGGGGCGATAGCCCCGCTGTGCAGCGGCCACCAATTCAAGTGCCGCGCCTGCTTTCAACCAGCCCTTGGCACCCAGGCGTGCGATATCACGCAGAGTCTTCGCATAAGCCGGATTGCGCACCGTGCTGCCCAGCGGCAAAACGCGGCCATCGGCACCGAAATAGAGGCCCAGCAGCTCGGGGTGGTCGCGTGCAGCGTTAGGCCCCGCCAGCACGCCATGCAAGTACGGTGGCAGCAAAAAACCTGCTTCAGCCAGAACAATGGCGGGCGCAAAAAGTGCCGCCCAGGGCAGCTTGCCGTGTTGCTGATGCAGGGTTTCGAGCAGCGCCAAGGTGCCAGGCACGCCCACGCTGCGCCCACCACGTTGGTTGGCAGTGGCGTCAAGGA
>JAYVRO010000325.1:0-4961 GCA_043776165.1 Rubrivivax sp.
GAGCCCAACGCGGGCACGGACTTGCAAGCCATCCGCACGGTGGCCGTGCGTGGTACTGACAGCCAGGGTGAGCACTACATCGTCAACGGCGCCAAAACCTGGATCACCAACAGCGGCCAAGGCGGCGCCGTGCTGCTGCTCGTGAAGACCGACCCGCATGCTCAGCCGCGCCACAAGGGCATGAGCTTGCTGATTGCCGAGAAGGGCCCGGGCTTCATCGTGGCCAAGAAGATGGGCAAGCTGGGCTACAAAGCCATCGACACCTGCGAGCTGGGGTTTGACAACTACCGCGTGCCTGCCAGTTGTTTGGTGGGCGGCGTGGAAGGCCGCGGTTTTGCGCAGATCGCGGGGGGCCTGGAACTGGGTCGCATCAACGTGGCGGCGCGGGGTTGTGGCATCGGCCAAGGCGCGCTGGAGTTGGCGCTGCGCTACGCGCAAGAACGCCAGGCCTTTGGCAAGCCCATCTGCGAACACCAGGCCATACAACTCAAGCTGGCTGAGATGGCCACGCAGGTGGAAGCCGCAAAGTTGCTGATCGAACAAGCCGCGCGCAAATACGACGCCGGTGAGCGTTGCGACATGGAGGCCGCCATGGCCAAGTACTTTGGCTCTGAAGCCGGTGTCTTCTGCGCCAACGAAGCCATGCGCATTTTTGGCGGCTACAGCTACAGCACCGAGTACGAGATCGAGCGCTACTACCGCGATGCCATGCTGATGTGCATCGGCGAGGGCACCAACGAGGTGTTGCGCACGATCATCGCCAAGCAGTTGGTGGCGCGCCACCCGGCTTGAGTTCGACACTGGCCATGGCGACTCCACTGCCGCTGCAGCCACCGCTACCGCTGGCCGGCGTGCGCATCCTGGCCGTGGAGCAATACGGCGCGGGTCCTTTTGGCTCTATGCACCTGGCGGATCTGGGCGCCGAGGTCATCAAGGTCGAGCCCCCTGGTGGCGGTGACGTTTCACGCGACACAGGCCCGCATTTTTTGGGCACCGGCGACAGCCAGTTTTTTCAAACCTTCAATCGCAACAAGGCCAGTGTGGTGCTGGACTTGAAAAGCGCCACCGGCCGCACGCAGTTTCATCAACTCGTGGCCAGCGCCGACGCCGTGATGAATAACCTTCGAGGTGACCAGCCCGCTAAATTGGGCCTCACCCACGCCGAGCTGCAAGTCGTCAACCCGCGTGTTGTGTGCGCCCATTTGTCGGCCTATGGCCGCGACAACGAACGTGCAGCCTGGCCCGGCTACGACTACCTGATGCAAGCCGAGGCGGGTTACATGCACCTCACCGGCGAGCCGGGCAGCCCACCCACACGCATGGGCTTGTCGATGGTGGACTACATGAGCGGCGTCACGCTGGCGGTGGGCCTGTTAGCGGCGCTCATTGGCGCGCTTAAAACAGGCCGTGGTCGCGACGTTGACGTGAGCCTTTTTGACGTGGCGCTGTTCCAGCTCAGTTACCCCGCCACGTGGTACTTGAACGGCGGGCACGAGACCACACGCCAGGCGCGCTCGGCCCATCCCACCGCGGTACCCTGTCAGCTCTTCAGCACGGTCGATGGCCATGTTTTTGTCATGTGCATGAGCGACAAGTTCTGGCACGCCTTGGTGGACGAGATCCAACAACCCAGCTTGCGCGACCCCCGCTTTGCCAGCGTAGCGCTGCGGCGCGACAACAAGGCCTTGCTGATCCGCTTGCTCGACGATGCTTTTGCGCTGCGCAGTACCCAGGCTTGGTTGGCCGCTCTGACGGGAAAACTGCCCATCGCCCCGGTGCTCAACTTGCCGCAGGCGCTGGCCAACGCCCATGTGCAGCGAGTGGGCATGGTGCAGACGCTGGCGCACCCCAAGAACCAATCATTTCAATTGTTAGCCAACCCGATCAAACTCGATGGCCAGCGCCTGCCCGGCCATGTGTGCTCGGCGCTGGGCGCTGACAACACAAGGCTGCTGGGGGAAAACTAACCCCGCCCCTGCCTGCGCGCCAGCTTCAACATCACCAACACCGCGCCGCTCAGTACCAGCGCAAAATCAGCCCAGTCCACAGCCCAGTCCACCGCCCAGCGCCGCCGCCAAGGCACACTGACCTTGCCCCCGAAAACTTCCTTTGCTCAGTCCTTGCGTACCGGCGACCTTGCATCACGGACCAGCTTGTCCCAGTGTGGACTGTTCAAACTTTCAAGAAATGCGATCAGAGCCAACTTCTCTCGCTCGTCAAGATCGAGTTTGCGCAGCATCGGACTCTTGCCCACCACCTTGCCACCACCACGATCGTAGAAGTCGATCACCTCGGCCAGCGTGGCCAGCGAGCCGTCGTGCATGTAAGGCGGCGTGCGGGTGATGTTGCGCAGCGACGGGGTTTTGAAGGCGCGTCGATCGACTGCCTTGCCACTGAACTTGAATCGACCAAGATCATCGTCGGAGTCGTCTGAAGCCTGCGTCGGCAAGCCAAAGCGACGTCCCGAGCCGATGACATGGAAACCGTTGTCGGTGAAGTTGGCGTACTTGTCCTCCACCGTGTGACACAGGGCGCATCCCGCTTTGTTGGTGAACAATTCGAAGCCTTCGCGCGCAGCAGTGGACATGCCCGGCGCGTCGAGGCCCCCGCGCCATCTTTCACCATGACGCCAGCGATCAAAGGGCGCGTCGGCCGCGACCAGACTGCGCTGGTAAGCGGCCATGGCGCTGGCAAAAGTCTTCTGTGTGAGACCGTGATCCGGGAAGGCGCGCGCGAAGCGCTGTAGGTACCCAGGTTGTTGACGCACATGGCGCAGCGCGCTTTTGATCGACGCATGCCCCATCTCGTGTTCGTTCAGCATCGGCGCCCAGGTCAATTGTTCAAGGGAGCGCTCACGGCCGTCGAGAAACAGGTGCCGCTGCCAGGCGACATTGACGACGGTAGGCGCGTTGCGCTCAAGGCTGCGACCACCCTTGCCCACTGCCGTGGCGCTGCCGTGGGCGGTAAAGCCTTGTTCGGGCACATGGCAGGTCGCACAGGCCATCGAACCGTCAGAGGACACTCTTCGGTCAAAGAAGAGAAAGCGTCCCAACTCGCGCTGGACTGCGGTGGCGGCTTGGTGCTTGGGCACACTTGGAAGACCGAAGGTTGGATCGTGGGCCTTGGCCAGGGCAGCCTCGGCACGTGGTGCGGCCAAGGATGTCTGCCCAGCGCTCAGCAATGCAATACATGTGATGACCATTCGCCCAAGGCGGTACCCATTGCGACCAAGCGCGACACGCATCACGACACGAGCCACCACATGAGCCACCACACGAGCCACCCTAAGAGCCACCCTAAGAGCCAAGTTTCGCAGGAAGCGTCGAAGGGGCAATCGCTTGATAAGACTGGCCTTGCGCCATCAGCTCAGGTGTGCCGATCAGCGCGTTCAGCCCATCAAAGTCGAGCATGCGATCGCGCCAAGGCGCTGTGCTGCCGTGCTCTTTTAAGCTGGCGTAGTACTGCGCGGCTGCGTGCGCCACAGCGCGTGCCGTGCCACCCGGGAAGATGACGATGCGAAAACCCAGCGCGCCCAGGGCCTGCGCGCTTTGCACGGGCGACTTGCCACCCTCCACCATGTTGGCCAAGAGCGGCACGCGATGGGCAAAACGTTGGCACGCGGCCTGCATCTGTTCGGGGCTGCGCAGGGCTTCGATGAACAAGGCGTCAACACCGCAGGCCAGGTAGGCCTCGGCGCGGTCCAGCGCCGCGTCCAGGCCTTCGATGGCGAGTGCATCGGTGCGCGCCATGATGAGCGTCTCGGTGCTGTGCCGGGCATCCAGCGCAGCGCGCAACTTGCCGCACATCTCGGCTGTTGGCACAACACTTTTGCCGTCCAGATGGCCGCAGCGTTTGGGGAAGGTTTGATCCTCGAGCTGCACCATGGCGGCACCCGCGCGCTCAAAACCTCGCACGGTGCGCTGCACGTTCAAGGCGTTGCCAAACCCGGTGTCGGCGTCAACGATGACGGGCGTGCGAACGCGCTCGCAAATGTGCGCCAGCGTGTTTTCAAACTCGTTGTAGGTGGCCAGGCCAACGTCCGAGCGGCCCAGGCGCGTGTAGGCAATGGAGGCACCTGAGAGGTACAGCGCCTCAAAGCCCGCTTGTTCAGCCAGCAAGGCGGTGAGCGCGTCGTAAACGCCCGGGGCCAGCAGCGGGCGCGATGCTTGTTGCGACAGGCGTTGTTGGAGTGTCATGCTGGTGGTGTCATGCTGGTGGTGTCATGGTGCTGGGGTCATAGCGCTGGGGTCATGGTGAAAGCGGCCTTGCCCCTTCAACTTGTCTAGACAAGCGTTTTTTGAGTTGCGGCAACAAACCTCCGGCCTGCACCATGTCGAGCAAAAAGCCGGGGATGGGGTCACAGGGCAATGCGCTGCCGTTGGCGCGCTGCACGCACCCAAGGCGTGCGTCAACGCTGACGCACTCGCCTTCGGCAATGTCTTGCGCCTGCGCGC
Source organism: Rubrivivax sp. (assembly GCA_043776165.1). Lineage (GTDB taxonomy): Bacteria > Pseudomonadota > Gammaproteobacteria > Burkholderiales > Burkholderiaceae_C > Rubrivivax. The sequence continues at coordinate 4,455 of JAYVRO010000325.1, forward strand.
AGGTCAGCAAGAGCAGCCCCAGGTTGAATGCATTGCGCATGTACAGGCCCGAGTAAGACGGCGCGATGACAGCGGCCACACCCAAATGCAAGAGCACGGCCACGGCCTGTTCGCGCGATGAGCCCAGGCCAAACATGGCGCCTGCCACGATCACATCACCGCGTTGCACACCGCTGGCAAAGTCGGCGCGAACGGCTCGCAAACACGCCGCAGCCGTGACCTCGATGCTGTGTTTGATGGTCTCGCCCGGGGCGAGCTGATCGGTGTCGATCTGCGCTGGCAAACGCCAGACGCGGCTGGGCCGAAGCGGTTGCTTGGCGATGTCTTGGGTGCTCATGCCAAGACCTCGCGCGCGTCGCTGATAAAACCGCGCAGCGCCGACGCCGCCACGGTGTAGGGTGAGCCCAAAAACACGCGCGACGAGTTGGAGCCCATGCGCCCCTTGAAGTTGCGCGCGGTGGACGAGATGACAGTGCAGTCGTCAGCAATGCGCCCACCGTAGCCCGC
>JAYVRO010000326.1:0-4958 GCA_043776165.1 Rubrivivax sp.
CCATTTGGGTGCTGAGGTAGGCCGTGGCGTAAGCGCCGATGCCTGCAAACGCGGCCTGGCCAAAGGAGGTCAAACCGCCCACGCCGGTGAGCAACACAAGCCCCAGCGCAACGAGTGAAAAGAGGCCGATGTAGTTGAGCTGCGTGATCCAGAAGTCAGGCACCGGCAGCAGCGGCAATACGGCGATCAAAAGGGCAAACGCGATGAAACCCAGCTCACGTTTTGAGAAGCGGCTCATCATGCTTGGCGCACCGTCTTTGGTCAGGTCCTTGCCTGATTCAATGCTCTTCATCATGCGGATCCACAAAAGAGCGCCACAAGAGCACCGGCAAGATGACCGTGAAGACGATCACCTCTTTGAAAGCACTGGCCCAAAAGGAGCCGAAGGATTCGATCAAGCCGACACCGAGAGCGCCCATCAAAGCCAGCGGAAAGCTCATCAAACCGGCGAACACCGCAGCCACAAAGCCTTTCAGGCCGATGAGAAAACCGCTGTCGTAGTACAGCGTGGTGTTGGGGCCAATCAAGAGGCCCGACATGGCGCCGATGAAGGCTGCCAGTGTGAAGCTCAGGCTGCCCGCAGCGTCAGTAGAAATGCCCATCAAACGTGCGCCAACGCGGTTCACTGACGTGGCTCGCAGGGCCTTGCCGCTCAGCGTCTTCTCGAAGAAGCTGAAGAGGCCAATGATGAGCAGCGTGGCGACGATAAAGATAATCAGCGTTTGCCCCTGCACCACCACAGCGTCGATCTTGAATTTGTCGGCCCAAAAGCTGGGAGTGCGAAAGCCTTCGGCACCAAAAAACAGCAGCCCCAATCCGGTGAGTGCAAAGTGCACTCCCACGGAAACGATGAGCAGCACCAATACGCTGGCGCTGGCCAGTGAGCGGTAGGCCAGCCGGTACACCAAAGGTCCCATGGCCGTGACCAAGGCCATCACCATCAGCGCTTGCACGAACATGGGCGGTTTGGTGCGGGCAAACACAAAGGTAAAAAGTGAGGCCACAACAGGCAGCGCCAAGGTGCGCGCCAACTGATGCATGGTGCGCAGACTGTTCCACTTTTCGCGGCGCGCTTGCAGCGCATCCAGCACGGCCACCCACGAGGCCATCAACAACAACAACCACACCGTGCCGGGCGTTTTGCCGGTTTGCAAGATGGCCATGGTGAGTGCGCCAAAAGCGACAAACTCGCCTTGCGGAATGAAGACGATGCGCGTGACCGCGAAAACCAGCACCAGGGCGGTCGCGACCAAGGCGTAAATGGCGCCGTTGGTCAGACCGTCCAGGCTCAGGATGGCAAAAATGTTGCCTGTCATGGGTGCATTGGTCTCAGGTTCAGTTTGTCTTCAGGCCATGTGGAATGTTATTTTTCCAGAACCCAGTCGCCGTTCACAACTTTCATCACCACGCCGGTATCCGGGCGATAACCCCAGTGGTCGGTGGGCGTGAAGTCTAAGACGCCGTGGCTGACGGCCAGGGCGGGCGTATTTTCCAGCGCCTCTTTCAGCGCCAGACGGAACTCCGGCGTTCCGGGCTTGGCCTTTTTCAGTGCCACCGGAACGACCTTTTCCAACATCAAGTAGACGTCAAAGGTGTGCGCGGCAAATTGGTTGCGCAAGCCCGCGCCGTAAAGGCCTTCATACGCGGCGTTGAACTTCATGCCGAGTTGTTTGGACGGGTGGGCGTCGGGCAACTGCTCGGCCACCACCACGGGGCCCGATGTCACGAAGGTGCCTTCCATGGCCTTGCCACCCACGCGCATCAAGTCTTTGGTGGCAGCGGCGTGGGTTTGATAGAACTTGCCCGTGTAGCCGCGCTCGATCAAGCCCAGTTGTGGCATGGCCGCACCACTGCCCGAGCCCACGATGACCATGGCGTCTGCGTTGGTGGCAGTGAGCTTGAGCGCTTGCGCGGTCACGCTCGTATCGGCGCGGGCGTAGCGCTCAACGCCGAGCAATTTGATGCCAGCCTTTTCAAGGCGCGGGGTCAGATCTTGCAGCCAACCTTCGCCAAAGGCATCGGTGTAGCCCAGGAAACCCACCGTCTTGACGCCCTTTTTGACCATGTGCGCAACCATGGCGTTGGCCATCACGCCGTTGCTCTGAGGCATGCGGAAGGTCCAGGCGTCTTTGCCCGGTGGCAGTTGCGCGGGCGACAGCGCCAATTGCACGGTCCTGGTTTCGAGTGCCACGTCGACCATGGCGATGGCCACTGGCGTGACGCCCGAGCCCAGCACGATGTCGGCCTTGTCTTCACTCACCATGCGGCGAAAGTTTTGTACCGCCTTGGTGGGGTCGGTGGCGTCGTCAAGGATCACGAGTCTGACCTTCTCACCGCCAATCGTGGTCGGCCACATCTTCAGCCCGTTGTTCATGGGCACGCCCAGACCCGATCCCTGGCCCGTGAGCGGCAGGCTCACGCCCACCGTGATGTCCGCCAAAGCGGTGCCTGCAAAGCAGAGCAGGGTGGCTGTGGCCAGCGTGGTTTTGATGAATCGATGCATGGTGAATGTCTCCAAGGGGGTTAAAAGAGTCTTAAAAAATGGCTAACGTTTGACATCGGTTTGGTGAAACGCACTACTGAATACACAGCGCCTTGATGTCCTCGGGCACGGCGATGGCTTTGAGCTTGTCGGGGTTGGCGGCGTCGCGCACAACAAAGGCGCGCACTTCAGTGCCTTCACACAGCAGCACCTCGCCGCGCATGACGACGTGGCGCTGCGTGAAGGTTTTGGCCGCCCAACTCTCCACGGTCGTGCGCACTTCAATGCGCTCACCGTAGGTCGCGGTCTTCATGAATTTGGTATGGATTTCAAGCAGCGGCGTGCCCACGATGCCGCGCGTTTTGACCAATTCACGCCACGGCGGAATGCCCTGCGCCATGAAAAATGCCAACGAGGCTTCGTCCATCCAGCGCAAAAAATTCGGGAAGAACACGATGCCTGCGGGGTCGCAGTCGCCGAACTGCACGTTCACCATGTAGACGTTGGTTTTGCCCACAGGCTGGGCTTGTGCCTGCGTGATGCCGCCACACAGATCCGGGCTCATGCCTTGGCCACCTTGGCAGCGCGGCCTTCCAGAAATGCCCGCACGCGTTCTTTGGCCGCGCCATCGGCTTGGGCGATCGAAGACATCAAAGATTCAACAAACAAGCCGTCGCTGGCAGACATGTCGGCAATGCGGGGCAGCGCCTGTGTGATGGCGTAGTTGGACAAGGGCGCGTTGGTGGCGATCTTGTGCGCCAAGTCCATGGCCTTGGACAGACCTGCACCGTCGGCCGCTAGGTAGTTGGACACCCCAAAGGCTTGGCCATCGTTGGCGTCAAACACGCGGCCGGTGAGCATCATGTCGGTCATGCGCGACACCCCCAGCAAACGGCTGATGCGCACGGACCCGCCACCGCCCACAAAGATGCCGCGCGTGCCTTCCGGCAGGCCGTAAAACGTGCTCGCTTCGGCGACACGCAAATGGGCGGCAGACGCCAGCTCAAGCCCGCCGCCCACCACGGCGCCGTGCAGCACCGCAATGACGGGAACAGGCCCAAATTGGATTTGGTCGAAAGTCGCATGCCAGGAGCGCGAATGTTGCATGCCTTCGGCAACATTGCGTTCGGTGACTTCACTCAGATCGAGCCCCGCGCAAAAGTGATTGCCTTCTCCGCTCAGCACCACTGCGCGCGTGCCCTTGGGCAGGTGGATGAAGGCGGTTTGCAACTGTGCCAACAGCTCATCGTTGATCGAGTTGCGCTTGGCGGGCCGATTCAATCGGATGTGCACCACGGGTGTGCTCACCTCGATGGTTAACAGCGTCAGATTGGCCAGCAGGCCTGAGGCGGCGACGGGTGTTGTGGTCATGGCAGGGGGTGTTCGGTCATGGAGGTGGGCATGTTTGTTTCAGTGCGGGTAGATCACGCCCGCGCCGTTCGCGTAAAGCGCCTGCACCAGAGCCGCGCGCTGGCGCAGCACCGCGCCTTGGTTGATGTAGCCCTTGTCAGTGATCTCGCCTGCATCAACACTGGGCGGGTCGACCAGCAGCAGGGCGCGGGCGGGCGATTGTGACGAGCCCGCACCGCCGACCTTCATGGTGCCCATCGCAAGCGCGACTTTGGCTGACAAGTCGGCGCTGGCCAATGCGGCACCGGCCAGGCTGGGGAAGATGAGCAGGCCGAGGTCGTTGCGGTCATGCCCTGTCACCACCACGTCTTGCACCCAGGGCGCCATGGCCGACACCGCAGCCAGGCGCAAGGTGCCCACGGACACCCACGTGCCCGTGGTCAGCTTGAAGTCTTCAGCCACGCGGCCATTGAAGACCACGCCCATCTCGGGCCGCGCCTCGTCAGCGAGGAACCCGGCGTCACCAATGCGGTAGTAGCCCTCGTCGTCAAAGGCGGCGGCAGTGATGTCAGGCGCGTTGCGGTAGTGCTTGAAGATGCTGACGCCGCGCACTCGCATCTCCAGTTTGGCGCCGTCGGTGCCTCCCCCTACTGGGATGAACTTCAGCTCCAGACCCGGCAGCACACCGCCGATGACGCCGGCACGATCGAGCTGCCAGTGCGCGCTGGTGATGGCCGGCGATGTCTCTGTTGAGCCCCATGACGTGGTGAGCCACACCGGCGTGCCGCGCACACGCACGGCCAAGGCTTGCAGCCGCTCCCAGGTGGCCTGGGGCAAGGCGGCACCGGCATAAAACACCACGCGCAGGCGCGCAAAAAAGGCCGTGGCCATCGCGTTGTCGGCCTCCAGGTGCGGCAAGAGCAAATCCAGCCCACGTGGAACGTTAAAGTAGACCGTGGGCTGGATCTCGCACAGGTTGCGCACTGATTTATCGATGAGCCCTGGCGCGGGGCGACCTTCGTCAACCACCAACTGGCCACCATGGCACAGAACCATGTTCAGGTTGTGGTTGCCACCAAAGGTGTGGCTCCAGGGCAGCCAGTCAACCAACACCGGTTTTTCATGG
>JAYVRO010000327.1:0-1561 GCA_043776165.1 Rubrivivax sp.
TTGGCCACAAAGTCCACAGCACCCAGTTCCAGCGCGCGCAGCGTGACCTCTGCACCGCGCTCAGTGAGTGTCGAGACCATCACCACAGGCATGGGGCGCAAACGCATGAGCTTGCCCAAAAAATCGATGCCATCCATGCGCGGCATCTCGATGTCCAGGGTGATGACATCGGGGTTGAGGTTGCGAATCATCTCGCGCGCCACCAGCGGGTCGCAGGCCGCGCCCACGCACATCATGTCGGGTTGGCGGTTGATGATTTCAGTGAGCAAGCTGCGCACCAAGGCTGAATCGTCGACCACCAGGACGCGTGTTTTCATGTTGGTTTCCACGTTAAAAAAGATCCACCGAGCCACCACCTGGAGCGCTCGCGGCCTTCTCTGTGGCGCGCTCTTGCTGCGCCAACATCTCGGTGTTGGTTGAAGCCAGCCGCTTGACCATCGCCTTGCCGCTGGCGGGCAAAAAACAGACCTTGCGGGCATGGATGTCGAGCACGTCTTTGCACACCACGGTGATACGTTCAGTGCGCAAGTAGGCCAACACAAACTGCGTGTTGCGTTCGCCCACGTTGATGCTGTTCATGCCGCTCACCACCGAGCCGCCGCCAAATACTTTGGCCTCCAAGGTCGAGCGCGTGGCGCCCCGTTTGATGAGCTCGTTGATCAGCAACTCCATGGCGTATGCGCCATAACGTCCGCCATCGTTGCCACTGCCATTGGCGTCATCGGGCAGCATGAAGTGGTTCATGCCACCGACGCGCAGCTGCCTGTCCCACAAGCACACGGCGATGCAACTGCCCAGCGTGGTCATGATCAAGATGTCTCTGTCGTACACAAAAAATTCGCCCGGCAATACTTTCACCGCATCGCTGCGAAAGTGCGCGTCGTAAAAGAAGAAAGAAGCCTCTCCATGGCGTTTGGGGCGCGCTTTGAGCAGGTGCAGGCTGGACGGGACAGCACCCGCAGGTCGGGCAACACCGGGCGCAGTCGAGGTGAGCATGGAAGCTTATCGGGCAAGGCTGTGTCGACTTGAGCGCGTGGGTGGCGGCTACACACGCTCATAGATCGTCTTGCCTCGCAGCCGAAACAGCGTGCGCGCGTCGGTAAAGTTTTCTGAGTGACCCACGTACAGCAGCCCGCCGGGTTTCATGACGCTGTGTATACCGGTCAACACTTTGCGCTGGGTGGCAGCGTCGAAGTAGATCATCACGTTGCGGCAGAAGACAAAGTCAAAGGGCTCGCCCAAGCTCGCCCAGCTCGTGTTCATGAGGTTGAAGGTGCGAAATTCGACCAGCCTTGCCAGCTCAGGTCTCACCCGAATTTGCCCCGCATTGGCACCTGTGCCGCGCATGAAATGGCGGCGTTGACGCGCGTCGCTCAAGCCACGCGCGTCGGCGCTATAAACACCTTGCTGGGCCGTGGCCAAAACCTGCGTGTCGATGTCGCTGCAAACCAGCCGCACAGCGGCCGATGCGCCCAGCGCTTCCACCACGGTCATGGCCAGTGAATAGGGCTCCTCGCCTGTCGACGCGGCGTTGCACCACAAACGCAAGGGCTTGGCGCCG
>JAYVRO010000328.1:0-1558 GCA_043776165.1 Rubrivivax sp.
TTAAGAACGAGGTTTTCGATCCTCACGCCCCACTGGCCTTGGCGGTACACACCCGGCTCGATCGACGTGACCATGCCGGGCTCCATCGCCATGTGCGCAACCGGCACGGCTTTGCTGATGCTTTGCGGGCCCTCGTGCACGTTCAAAAAATAACCCACACCGTGACCCGTGCCATGGCCGAAGTCGATGCCCTCGGCCCACAGCGGCGCGCGCGCCAGGCTGTCGAGCATGGGGCTGGCGGTGCCCCGCGGAAAACGTGCTCGCGACAAGTTCATCGTGCCTTTCAGCACCAAGGTGTAGTCGCGTTTCATGGCCGCGCTCACGGTGCCGATGGGCCACACGCGGGTGATGTCGGTCGTGCCGCCCAGGTACTGGCCGCCCGAGTCAATGAGCAAGAGCCCGTTGCCTTCAATCACCGCGTGGGATTCCTCGGTGGCACGGTAGTGCGGCATGGCGCCGTTGGTGTTGAAACCCGCGATGGTAGAAAAGCTCAAGCCCACAAAACCCGGGCGTTTGGCGCGCTCGGCCGAGAGCTTTTCGTCAATCGTCAGCTCGGTGATGCGCTGCGTGCCAAGGGCCGCCTCAAACCAGGCATAAAACTCGCACATCGCCGCGCCATCCTGGGCCATGGCCTCGCGCACAAACGAGGCTTCTTCAGCGCTCTTGCGGCTCTTCAGCAAGGTGCTGGGGTTGATGGCCTCGACGACGTAAACGCTGTTGGGCACGGCTTCACGCAGGCCCAGCGTCACGCGCTTGGGGTCGACGAGCAAGGTGCTGCCCTCGGGCAACGCGGCCAGGTCTTGCGGCGCTTCGCTGTAGGGCGCCACGTTCACGCCATCGTCAGCCAAAGCCATGGCCAAAGCGGTGTCGACCTTGCCCGCGCCCACGAACAAAGTCGCATCCTTGGCGGTGATGAGCAAGTGCGCCATGAAGACCGGGTTGTAGGAGACATCACTGCCACGCAGGTTGGTAAGCCAGGCAATGTCGTCCACGGTCGAAACAAAGTGCGCCTGCGCGCCATGCTGCAGCATCGCTGCGCGCACCGCAGCGAGTTTGTCGCGGCGCGCTCGTGGTGCGTGTGGCACCGTGTGTTCGTAGATCGGCTCGGTCGGCAGGGCAGGGCGCTCTGGCCAGATGCTGTTGATGACGTCACCGTGCGTGCGCAGCAGCACGCCTTTCTTCGCTAACGTTCCACGTAAGTGACTCGCGGCCGCCAGGCCCAGCACCTGCGCGTCCACCGCCACCGTGGCGCCTGCGGGCACGTTGGCAGCCAACCAATCAACGTGCGTGGTGGCAGCACCGGTGGCAATCTTCACCAGTTCTATGCCACTGCCAGCGAGCTGTGCAGCGGCTTGTTCCCAGTAGCGGCTGTCAGCAAAAAGTGCTGCACCATCCACCGTCACCACCAAGGTAGCCATCGAACCCGTGAAGCCCGACAACCACTCGCGGCCCTGCCATCGCCCCGGCAAGTACTCACTCAAATGGGGGTCGCTCGACGGCACCAGCACAGCGTGCAAACGCTCGGTCTGCAAAACGCCCTGCAGTTGTTCGATGCGCA
>JAYVRO010000329.1:0-4944 GCA_043776165.1 Rubrivivax sp.
TCGGGAGCCAAGGGCATTTGCGCGATGGGCGAGTTTGTCGGCTCCCCCGAGGGCCGAGCGTTGTCGTCGTCCACAGCTTTTGCCGGCAGCGTGGTACCGGTCATCGTGCGTTTTTCGGTGGGCGGCGCCAACCCCAAGGCGGCTGACAACACCAAGAGCCAGCGCAACATGGCATTGCAGTTCAACCTGCCGGGCGGTGAGGTCTGGCAGATGGGCAACATCTCGTCGCCTGTTTTTGGCGCCGCTAGCCCCGCGCAGATGCTGGGCCGTGTTGAATCGCTCAAGCCCGACCCCGCCACCAAGGCGGCCGACCCCGCCAAAGTCTCGGCGTTTGCCCAGGCCAACCCCGAGGTGCTGCTGCAGGGCAAGTACTTCGCAGCGCAAAGTGTGCCGGCAAGTTTTAGTGCGGTGAACTATTGGGGCGTGCATGCCTTTGCCTTCGTCAATGGCAAAGGCGAAAAGCAGTTTGGTAAATGGCTTTTCGAGCCCTCGGCTGGAGTGCAAAACCTGAGCGACGACGAGGCCAAGGCGCGCGGTGCCAACTTCTTGTTCGAAGACCTGCGTCAGCGTGTCAAAGCGGGGCCTGTCGCCTTCAACTTCAACCTCGAATTGGCGCAGGCCGGGGACATGCTTGACAACGCCACCGTGCCGCTACCGCAGGGGCGCAAGAAGGTGACCTTGGGTGTGCTCAAGCTCACATCGGTGTCCGACGATGGCGGCGGTGCTTGCCTGAACATCACCTTCAATCCCACTGCCTTGCCCAAGGGGGTGGAACCTTCAGCCGACCCCATGCTGGCCGCCCGGGCCGCACCTTATGGCGTGTCTTTGGGGCGACGGTTGGTGGAGGGGTCGAAACAGTAGTGGGCCGCAGTCAGCGGTGAATCACTTCAACACATCCCCCAGGCACAGGTACTTGGTCTCCACATAGTCCTCCAAACCCTGCCTGGCGCCTTCGCGCCCCAGGCCTGATTGTTTGACGCCACCAAAGGGCACTTCGGCGGTGCTGATGAGGCCCGTGTTGATGCCCACCATGCCGTATTCCAGTGCCTCGCCCACGCGGAACACGCGGCCGATGTCGCGGCTGTAGAAGTAGCTGGCCAAACCGAACTCGGTGTTGTTGGCCAGGGCGATGACTTCGGCTTCGGTGTTGAAGCGAAACACCGGCGCCACGGGGCCGAAGGTTTCTTCACGCGAGCACAGCATGTTGGACGTCACATCGGCCAGCACCGTGGGCGTGAAAAAGCGGCCGCCGTCTTGCCTTGTGTCGGTGCTGCCGCCCACCACCACCCGGGCGCCTTTGGCCAACGCGTCGGCCACATGGGCTTGCACTTTGATGAGCGCTTGTTCATCGATCAAAGGACCTTGATTCACACCGGCATCAAAACCGTTGCCGACCTTGATGGCGCTGGCTTTAGCCGCCAGCTTGGTGACGAATTCGTCGTACACACTGGCCTGAACATACAGGCGATTGGCGCACACGCAGGTCTGACCGGCATTGCGGTACTTGCTGACCATGGCGCCTTCAACGGCGCTGTCGATGTCGGCGTCGTCAAACACGATGAAGGGCGCGTTGCCGCCCAACTCCAGGCTGATTTTTTTGATCGTCGGGGCACACTGCGCAGCCAGGATGCGGCCGACCTCGGTGCTGCCGGTGAAGGACAAGTGGCGCACCACATCGGATGCGCACACCACTTTGCCGATGGCGATGCTGTTACTGGCGTCAGCCGTTAACACATTGAGTACACCAGCGGGCATGCCAGCACGCGGCGCCAACTCGGCCACGGCCAGGGCCGACAGCGGTGTTTGTTCTGCGGGTTTGATGATCACCGGGCAGCCTGCGGCCAGCGCGGGCGCCACTTTGCGCGTGATCATGGCGATGGGAAAGTTCCATGGTGTGATGGCCGCGCACACGCCCACGGGTTGCTTGATGACGATGTAGCGCTTGTTGTTGTCGGTGGTGGGAATGGTCTCGCCATACACACGTCGGGCTTCTTCGGCAAACCATTCCAAAAAGCTCGCGCCATAGCCCACTTCACCTTTGGCTTCGGCCAGCGGTTTGCCTTGTTCTGCCGTCATGATGCGGGCGAGGTCGTCAGCATGCTGATGGAGCAGGTGGAACCAAGCCATCATGATGGCGTGGCGCTCTTTGGCGGTTTTGTTGCGCCAGGCAGGCCAGGCGGCACTGGCGGCGTTGATGGCGGCTTGCGCTTGGGTCGCACCGAGGTTGGCCACGCTGGCCAGTGTCAAACCCGTGGCCGGATCGGTGACCTCAAAGCGCTGCGTGCTGCCAACCCATTCACCGCCGATCAGGGCGTCGGTTTTGAGCAAACTGGGGTCGGCCAACAAGGCCAGAGGTGAGGTCTTCATGTCCATGGTGGTCACTTCAAAAGTTACTGAAATCAGGTTTGCGCTTTTCCACAAAAGCATTCACGGCTTCGTGGTGATGCGGTGTGTGGTGGGCTGCGGCCTGAAAGCCGGCTGACATTTCCAGCAGGCTTTCGAGCCGCCCATGCTGGCCTTCGCGCAGCAGGCGTTTGGTCATGCGCAAGGCGGGGCCGGGGTTGGCGGCGATACGGGTGGCCAGGGCGTTGGCCGCTGTTAACAGTTCACTTGACGGCACCACGCGCGATACCAAACCACACGCCAGCGCTTGTTCGGCGCTCAGGGCGTCCCCGGTGAATGACATTTCCAGCGCGCGTGACATGCCCACCACGCGCGGCAACAACCAAGCGCCGCCGTCACCGGGGATGAGGCCCACGCGCACAAAGCTTTCTGCAAAGCTGGCGGCCTCAGAGGCGATGCGGATGTCGCACATGCAGGTGAGGTCACAGCCCGCACCAATGGCAGCGCCATTGACGGCCGCAATGGTCGGCACTTCCAGGTTGTAAAGCGCGGTGGCCAGGCGTTGAATTCCTTGGCGGTACCAGGCGCGAATGCTGCTTGGCGGCATGTCGAACATGGCTTGCATGTCCTTCAAATTGCCACCGGCTGAGAAAGCAGAACCAGCGCCGGTGACGATCACGGCGCGCACCGAAACGTCGGCCTCAATGCGCGCGCAAGCGTCGACAAATTCCTGCGGCGCGCTGTTGCCGGTGAGCACATTGCGCTGCTCGGGGTCGTTCATCGTCAAGGTGACGACCGGGCCGTTTTGTTCGTAGAGCAAGAAGGGTTTCATGGGGGGTTCGCGGGTGTTGTGAGGGGGTCGTGAGGGCGCTCAGCACCTCGATGTCGGCGCGGCCTGGGCGGTCCAGGTTGCCGGCCAATTGTTTGGTGACATCGGTTTGGTGACATCGGACGCGATGAGCAGCATCGAGGCAAAGAGCGTGGCTGAACCCGCCAGCATCAAAGCACCGTCGGGCGCGTTGATGGTGCGGCGCAGACCAGTGCGCCTTGTGCTTGCAATGCATCGATGTCAGCAGCGCCATACCCCGCCGACAGCAAGACCTCACGGCTGTGCTCACCCAAGCGCGGCGCTGGGCGTGCTGCAATGGGCGCCGTGTCTGAAAAGTGCGTGGCCATGCGCATGCTGCGCACCGGCCCTTCGCTGGGGTGGTCCGTCACGCTGAAGAAACCCGTGGCCACCAAGTGCGGGTCGTTCAACACGCCTTGCAGATCATTCATGACCATGTGCGGAATGTCGGCCTCTTCAAGCAGTGCCAACCATGCGGCAGTGCTGCGCTGGGCAAAGATGTTGGCCAGCTCGCCGTAGACCAGGTTGATGTGGCGCGTGCGTTGAGCAAACTGGGCAAAGCGGGGGTCCTCCAGCAACTCGGCGCGTCCCACGGCAGGCAAGAAGTTCGCCCACTGTTTGTCGTTGTAGACCAGCGCACACACAAAGCCGTCCAACGTGCGGTAGGGCCGCCGGTGGGGTGACAGCTGGCGTGCGTAACTGCCCTCGTCGAGCCTAGGCTCAAACGTTAACCCACCCATGTGGTCGCTCAAAACAAAGTTGGCCATGGTCTCGAACATGGGCACATCCACCCGCTGGCCACGCCCTGTGCGCACACGCGCCAAAAGCGCTGCCAAGATGCCGTTCACAGCCGTGACGCCCACCACGCGGTCGGCCATGGCACTGGGCACGTAACGGGGTGTGCCGTCACTGGCCTTCGCCATGAGCGACGACAAACCCGAGCCGCCTTGAATCAAGTCGTCATAGGCGGGCCTTGCGGCGTAGGGCCCGTCTTGCGCAAAACCAAAAAGGCCCGCGTAGACGATGCCCGGGTTGATGTTCTGCACGACGTCAAAACCCAACCCCAAGCGCGCCATGGCTTGCGGGCGCACGTTGTAGACCAACACGTCGGCGTCAACCAGCAAGCGCTTGAGCACATCCAGCGCAGCGCCTTGTTTCAAGTCCAGACACACACTGCGTTTGTTGCGATTGGCGTGCAAGAAAATGGGCCCCATGTCAGCGTGATGCGCGGGGCCGATTTGCCGCACCAGGTCACCACCGGGGGCTTCGATCTTGATCACGTCAGCACCCATGTCGCCCAAAGCCAGCGTCGCCACTGGCCCCATCAAGACCGATGTCATGTCGATGACTTTGAAACCGTGCAAGGGGCCCATGGCAGCGTCAACAAAAACTAACAAATGAGGTGACTAAGGCTTAAGGCGCTTCACCGTGATGAGCTGAAGTGTTGGGCAAAAGACGGCCCATGACCATCCAGACAAACCAATGTTGCAGCGACGCCCAGGCGACACGCTGACGGCGGCCCTGACCACTACAGTGCAGCGTGCCCACATCGCCCAGTTCATCATCCACCCGCACTGAACCACGCAACCACTCGCTGCTGCCAGCCTTGGTGCTGGCCTTGTGTTTCATCTTCAACATGGCCGGTCGCGGTGTGGCCGACACCTACATGGTGTTTTTGTTGCCCTTGGGTCAAGAGTTTGGGTGGCAGCGTGCGCAGATGACCAGCGTCTACTCGGCGCTGATGATCACCAGCG
>JAYVRO010000330.1:0-4943 GCA_043776165.1 Rubrivivax sp.
ATGCGCAGCAGGTCACGCGCACTGTCGCCGAGTCGGCTCAAACGTTGCTCGATCATGGCGTGCGCTGTGGGAGGCCGGGGCAACGCTTGTGTCGCACGATCTTGGCCCGAGAGCACCATGGCTTTCAGGGTCTCCAAAGTGAAGTACGGGTGCCCGCCGGCATGCCGGTGCAATGCGGCCGCGAGTTTGCTGCTGGGGCGTTTCAGCTCTTTCAATTGGAGGCTGTCGAGCAAGGCCGCAATGTCGGGCAGCGAGAGCACGCCCAAGTGAATGGGTTCGATGCGTGACGAGTCGCCGCACCAATTCATCAACAGGGAGGTTGCTGGCCCTGGCTCGTCAGGCCGTGCCGCCAGGCACCAGCGCAGGGAGCTCAAACCCGCAGCGGCCAGCAGCCAGCGCAGCAATTCAATCGAGGCCACATCGCTGTGATGTAGATCGTCCACGACCAGGGTGCTCAGGCCGTTTGTCACACAACCGAGCAGCATTTGTTCGACGGCCTGCCACAACAATGCTTGTTGCGCCTGGCCACGGGCAGCCCTGCCCAGCGTTGGCAGTAAGCGCGCCAGTTCACTGCGCACGCCATCTTGCATTTCAGGGGTGAAGACTTCGATGACTTGGCGCAGCATTTGTGTGGCCAAAGCGTAGGGCATGGTCGCGTCGCCTGGCCGCGATCGCACTTCTGCAACGCCTGGCAAGCCGCAGGCGAATTCGCGCATCAGACGGCTCTTGCCCACGCCGCCCACGCCCAGGACCATGAACGCTCGACCTTGGCTCCACGCGTGCGCCATGGTCTGAAGCTCACCATGGCGACCGACCATTTGCGGTGGGTGGATCAACGCCGTCGGCAAGCGGCCAGCGGCGTGCTTGGCTGGCTGGTCCATGCGTTCAATGGATTGCAGTAATTCAACGGTCTCTGCCGATGGGCGCAAACCGAGTTCGCGCAGCGCCAAGTTCTCAAAGCGCTCGAACGTGGTGATGGCGGCGGTGCGGTCAGAGCGCATGAAGTGCAGCCGCATCAGTCGCCGCCACGTGTGTTCGTGCTGAGGCACCTGGGCAACGATGCGTTCGCACAAGGCAATGGCCGCAGCCAATGCGCCTTGGGCTTCCAGTTGCGCCGCCTGCCCCGCCAAATGGTCAGCCCGCTGACCTTGCAGGCGCAGCCGCGCTGCGTTCACCCAAGTGTCCAGCGCCTCTCGGTCGCCGTAGTCTTGGCCACCCAACAGTTCGCCATCGCTGGCCGGGTTGGGTTGTTGCAGGTCGGTTCGCACGTCATCGTGCAAACGCAGTGTGGCGTTGGCGTGCACCAGCGTGTGCCCTGTTCTGCGCCGCAACGTGTGCAGTCGCTGGCGCAAATTGAGGTTGGCGTTTTTCAACGGCACCTCGGGCCACAGCCAACTGGCAAGGCGATCCCGCGGCTGCTCTCCGTCTAGAGCCAACACAGCCAGCAAGGCGGCGTCCAAACGCGAAAGCGCGGTGCCGATGGGGCTGGTCACTTTCCAGCACGGCGCGCCGAGCAATTGGAGCGTGACGGAGCGGGTTTCGTGAGCGCTGAGCATGGTGGAAATGATCGCACGAGTGCCTCACCGACCGCGCGTACAACCGCACGCACAGACCCCGGTGATATGCTGCCCTTGCATGCCCACTGAACACAAGGACGCGCTGGCTGCGTCGCGAACTTCTTCCGACGATTCCGCTCCCCAAGTGCTGCGTGCTGTGGGACAGCGATTGCGCGCCATTCACCCTGCGACCCAGGCCCTGTTGTGGAGTGCGTCGGCGGGCCTGATCTTCTGTCTGCTCAATACCTTGGGTCGCACGCTCACCTTGCAGCTTGATCCCCTTCAAGCACAGTTCCTGCGTTATCTGTTTGGCTTCCTGGTGATGCTGCCCCTGCTGCTGCGTCAGGGCATGGCTGTGTTCGTGCCCAAACACATCGGCGGTCAGTTTTTGCGCGGCGCGGTGCACACCGTGGGGTTGATGCTGTGGTTCATCGCCTTGCCCAAGATTCCCCTGGCCGACATGACCGCCATTGGTTTCACCGGGCCGATCTTCATCATGATGGGCGCGGCCCTGTTCTTGCATGAACCGATGCACTGGGAACGCTGGCTGGCCACGGGTTTTGGCTTGGTGGGCATGGGCATCGTGCTGGGGCCCAAGTTCTCGGGCAGCGGTGGGCACTACCACTTGGTCATGCTGGCCTCGGCGCCGGTGTTTGCCGCGTCCTTCCTCATCACCAAGGCGCTGACGAGGTATGAATCGTCGCAGGTCATCGTGCTCTGGCAAGCCATCACGGTGACCCTGTTCAGCTTGCCCATGGCCTTGTTGCATTGGCAGTGGCCCAGCCTGTGGCAATGGGCCGGTTTTGCCGTTTGCGGTTTGTTGGGTTCGGTCAGCCACTATTGCCTGACCCGCTCATTTGCCGAGGCCGACATCTCGGCCACGCAATCCTTGAAGTTTCTCGACCTGGTTTGGGCATCCATGATGGGCTGGTTGATCTTTGCCGACGTGCCAACGCAAACCACCTTGATTGGCGGCGCGGTGATCTGTGCTGGCACCTTGTGGGTGGCGCGGCGTGAATCCGGTCGCGCCAAAGTCGCGCCCATCGACGACACCATTTGAACGATCCGTCATGACCAACGTTGCAGCTCACGACCCCGACTCCCGCTATGCCTGGGGCCGCTTGATGGCCACACTGGCGCTCATGACCATCGGCTCCAGCGCCATGTACATCGTGTCGGTGGCGCTGCCCGCCGTGCAGGCTGAATTTGGCATTGCGCGCGCCGACGCCTCTCTGCCCTACACGGCCATGATGATTGGCTTTGGCGTGGGTGGCATCTTGATGGGCAAGTTGGCTGATCGCTACGGCGTGGTGCGGCCTTTGCTCATCGGCGCGGCGGGCCTTGGCGCGGGTTTTGTGCTCGCGGGTTTGGCCAGCAACGTGTGGCTTTTTGCCCTGGCCCACATCGTGTTACTTGGATTGTTAGGGTCTTCAGCCACCTTTGCGCCTTTGGTGGCTGACACCTCGTTGTGGTTCGTCAGAAGGCGTGGCATTGCCGTGGCCATCTGCGCCAGCGGCAACTACCTGGCCGGGGCCATTTGGCCACCCATCGTGCAACACGGTATTGACACCATCGGCTGGCGCCAGACCTACATTTGGCTGGGTGTGTTTTGCGTCATCACCATGCCGCTTTTGGCCCTGGCCATGCGTGCCCGTGCGCCGGCCGCGCAGCCCGCCATGCAGCGCGGCAACGCGGTGGTGCCCTCAGACCGGCCTTTTGGCCTGAGCATGAACCACGCGCAGCTGCTTTTGTGCGTGGCCGGTGTGAGCTGCTGTGTGGCCATGTCGATGCCGCAAGTGCACATCGTGGCCTACTGCGGCGACTTGGGTTATGGCGCAGCGCGTGGCGCCGAGATGCTGTCCTTGATGCTGGCCTGCGGCATCGTCAGCCGCATCGTGTCGGGCCTCATCTGCGACCGCATCGGCGGGCTGCGCACGCTGTTGCTGGGCTCCATCTTGCAGGGCTTGTCGCTGCTCCTCTTCATCCCATTTGACGGGCTCGTTTCGCTCTACCTCATCTCGGCGCTGTTTGGCTTGTTCCAGGGCGGCATCGTGCCCAGCTACGCCATCATCGTGCGCGAACATTTTTCGGCCAAGGAGGCTGGATCCCGGGTGGGCACGGTGTTGATGAGCACGCTCCTGGGCATGGCGCTGGGCGGTTGGATGTCGGGCAAGGTGTTTGACCTGACAGGAAGCTACCACGCCGCCTTCATCAACGGCGTGATGTGGAACCTGGTGAACCTCTCGGTGGTGCTGTTCCTGATGCACCGGTTGCGCAAGAAGGCGGCTTGAACGTGGCCCAGAAACGTTGTCGTCACCGGGCTGCGAGACAATGGCGTTCATGCTGCAACAACGCACCCTCAAGACCATCACCCGCGCCGTTGGTTTGGGCGTACACAGTGGTCAACGAGTTGAGTTGACGTTGCGCCCGGCGCCGCCCGACACAGGCATCGTCTTTCGTCGCACAGATTTGCCCCAACCGGTGGACATCAAAGTCACACCACAAGCCGTGAGCGACACGCGCATGGCCACCACCATCACCCCCGAGGGCAACCCCGGTGGCCCCAAAGTGCAAACCATTGAGCACCTGCTGTCGGCATGCGCTGGCCTGGGTCTGGACAACCTCTATGTGGACATCACGGCCGAAGAAGTGCCCATCCTGGATGGCTCTGCCGCAAGCTTTGTTTTTTTGCTGCAAAGCGCCGGCATTGCCCTGCAAGCCGCGCCCAAGCGTTTTTTGCGCGTGCTCAAGGAAGTGGAAGTGCGCGAAGGCGAGGGCGCCCAGCTCAAGTGGGCCAAGTTATCGCCCTTTCATGGCTACAAGCTGAGCTTTGAGATCGAGTTCAACCACCCGGCACTGGATGCCACAGGTCAGCAGTTAACGTTTGACTTTGGCAGTGGCCAGTACAAGCGCGACATTGCCCGTGCGCGCACTTTTGGCTTTACCAAGGACGTTGAAATGATGCGGGCCCGTGGCCTGGGCCTGGGCGGCAACATGGACAACGTGATCGTCATTGACGACTACCGTGTGCTCAATGCCGACGGCTTGCGTTACGACGACGAATTCGTCAAACACAAGATCCTGGACGCCATTGGCGACATGCAGGTGCTGGGCCATCCGCTGTTGGCCAGCTACACGGCATTCAAAGGTGGCCACGCATTGAACAACCGCTTGCTGCGCGAGCTGCTGGCCGATGAGACGGCTTTTGAAGTGCTGACCTTCGAGAGGGAACGTGACGCACCAGCGGGTTTTGCGCAGTTGGCGCCGGCGTGGTGATGTCGACTGTTAACAAACCGTCGCCATGCTGATCTTTCGCCTGCTCTTTGGCTTGTTGCTGCTCGCAGGTTTGCTTTGTTTTGCCATGTTCATTGCCACCGGCAAGCCCGT
>JAYVRO010000331.1:0-1554 GCA_043776165.1 Rubrivivax sp.
TGTGGCAGGCGCGATTTGATGGCTTCAAACGCTTCCCACTCATGCGCGTGTCGCGGGTTCGAAGCTTCAAACAAAAGGCCTTGCGGCTTGGCACGCAGCACGATGGGCAGGATGGTTTCCAGTGCCACGTCTTTGTGATGCGGGCCTTCGTAGTTGCCCCAGCAGACATGCATGCGCACGCGATCGGCAGGGATCGCGGCCAATGCGAAGTTCAGCGCTTCCACGTGCTTTTCAATGCGCGCCAAATAGGCCGTGTCGTCCAGCTCTTTGAACATCATGTGACGGCCCAAGCCCAGGTCGGGTGAGTCGAGCTGCAAGATCAACCCAGCGTCCACGATGGCGTGGTATTCGTGTCGCAGCGCATGCGCCAACGCTTGCAAATAGTCGTCGTCGTTGGCGTAGTGCTGGTTGGGTTGGAACAGCGCTACCACGCCAGGTGACGCGGCGTTCATGAACGCTCGAGTTGAGGCGCCGCCATGCAACGCCACTGCCGCCTTCAAGTGCGTAATGTCTTTGTGTAAAGGCTCCAGCGTCTTCACGCCAATCGGCCCCACACAACAAGGCCTGCGGTAGGTGGGCGTGCCACCGCCACTGGCCAGGCGCTGCAAAAAGCCGGGGTAATCGGTCAGGTCGGCCGGTGTGCGCCTTGGGCTGTCGCCATCAAAACCCGTGAAGCGGTCTTTGATGTAAGTGGCGTAGCTGATCTTGCTCATCTCGCCATCGCTGACGATGTCGATGCCGCTGGCCACTTGGCGCTGCACGGCATCGCTGACGGCTTGCGCCATCACGGCGTCAAACGCGGCCTCGTCGATGGGTTCTTCGCGCTCGCGCGCGAAGATCAAATCAACGACGGCCTGCGATCGTGGCAGCGAGCCGACATGGGTGGTTAAAAAACGATGTGATGTGGCACCCATGTCTGATTAACCTTTGAGCTTAGAAACTGGTGTAGGCCAGCTTCAAACCAAAGGTGCGCGGCGCGGCCGAGCTGGCCTGCAAGTTGCCACCCCCGCCCCAAACGTAGCGGTTCAGGGTTTGTTTGTTGGTGAAGTTGTCGACAAAACCTTGCACCGCAAACTTGTCATTCAAACGCCAGTTGAGCTTGAAGTCACCCTTCACAAAAGCCTTGGTGTGTTCGATTTCGGCGTTGGTGGGTTGGCCATAAAAGCCGCTAGAGAAGGTGGCCACCAAGGTGGGCGTGAGCACGCTGCCACCGGGCATGGTGATGTCATACCGCGCGAAGACCGAGCCTTGATAAGTAGCGGCGTAAGGAATGCGCTTGCCCGACAGATCACAACCAAAGGCGGCCCCGGGCTGACCCGTGCCGCCGGTGCCCGGCACCACGCCGCAGTTGTAGCCCGGCGCGTAAATTCGTTTTTGGCCGGCCGGTGCAATGACGATGCCATTGGCGTCGGTTTGTGGCGCGGTGCACGTGGGGTCGGCCACCAAGATGCTGGTGCCAAAGGGCAGCGCCACATCGGGGAAGCTGGTGTATTTGGCATCCAGCAGGGACAGCGTGCCGCCCACCGTCAAGGCCTTGGTCTGGCGCCAGGTGAG
>JAYVRO010000332.1:0-1552 GCA_043776165.1 Rubrivivax sp.
CCCAGCGCACTGGCGAAGTGTTGTGCGCGCGGTAAATGGGCAAACCCGTGGCGCGCGTTGAAGGCGTGGTAGCCATAGGTGTGGGTGCTGCGATCAGCGCCAGCCAGCTCGGCGTAGGCATGTTCCTCGTCGGCAAACCACTGCGCAACGCCTGCAGCGTCGAAGTCATTCCCATAGACATGCTGGCCACTGAACCAGTGCGCGCCGAAGCCTTCGTCGCCGCGCGGTGTCGCGTCGCGGGGGGATGTGTTCATGACGGCGAACCCAAAAGACGTTCGCGCTGCGCCAGCGCCATCGCCTGCAGCAGTTCTTGCACAAAACGCTCTTGCAAGAAAAAGGCGGCGGTGTCGTTGTCGTCAATCGATGAGACGCGCACCAGCACGCCATCGGGCACTTGGCCGCGCAAGCCGTATTGGATGGTGGTCCAGCGCTGCGCGTAACCAAAGTTGGTGATCGCGCCACCCACCACCAGCCAGTAGGTGATGGGCTCTCGGCGTGGCCCGCGCTGCGCCACCAACCGCGTCACCGGCCAGGCCACCCCCTCAAAAGCCAAGGCCGCGCGATGCACACCGCCCACCAGCTGAAAGCCTTGAGCGGGGTAACACACCTCGGGCCGATGGGTGTTCATGCCCTTGTGCTGGTTGCGGCCATAGGCCAAGGACAGCATGACACGCCGCCCGTCACGGTGGCGGTAGGTGCGGGCCAGCACTTCGTCGTAGGTGGCATCGAGCACACGTTGCAAATCAGGGCTGGTGGGCACGGGGATGATCGAGGTGTCAACTGCCCAGTCGGCAAACTGCTGCGGCACGATGTCAGCAAGTTTGGCGCGCCCTGCGGCGTCGGCCAAAAACTCACGTGGCTGCATCCAAAAAGCCAAAACACTGGCCAACGCCATGACCACAGCGAAGAGTGCCGCCTTGACGGTGGCACTCATGGACGCGCTCCAGAGTGCGCTGCTGGGACCAACACCTTGCCGCGCATGACCAAACCCAGCATCGCGTCCACTGCCAAGATGAGCAACAAGGCCACGACAAAGAGCACGATGCCGGCAAAGTCGTGGACAAAACCTTGACCTGCTTCGTCACCCATGTGAAACGTGACGAGCACGAGGATCATCACGCGCGCGATGTTGGCCACAAAGGCAATCGGGATGATGAGCAGCGCCAGGACCAGGTTGCGCGCCAGCGCGGTGTGCCCGACCAGATTCATATAAAGCAGGCCGAGTGCCTCCAGTGTGAACATGGAGTTCAAGCCCGCGCAGGCGTCGGCCACCAGCAGTTGATAGGGGCCGACAGTGAGCATCACACCAGCCCGCCCTACGGGGTAATGCAGGGCGTACAACAACTGGGCCGCCACGGTTGACACGGCCGATTTCAAGGGCCCCGTCACAGCCACCACCCAGTCGCCCGGCCAGGGAATCATGAAGACCAAAAAACACAAGGGGAAGGCAACAACGCGCAACGCCGACGTGCCAATGAAAGCCAGCAGCAGTGCCAGCAAGACGACGATTTGCGCGCCAATTTCGAGCGTCCAAATGACCTGCGAATGACCC
>JAYVRO010000333.1:0-4924 GCA_043776165.1 Rubrivivax sp.
GGCCCCGTGTTTGCTTGATGGTTGGCGGAGTGGACGGGACTCGAACCCGCGACCCCCGGCGTGACAGGCCGGTATTCTAACCAACTGAACTACCACTCCTAAGCGGTGGCAGCGTTTCGGCTCGCGCCGCAAGTGCTGCCAGACTTGCCCGGTTTTCTTCGACCGGCGGACCAACCAAAGTTGGCGTCCCCTAGGGGATTCGAACCCCTGTACCGACCGTGAAAGGGTCGTGTCCTAGGCCTCTAGACGAAGGGGACCTGAACTAAAAACTCGTCGCAACTTGCGCTGCTTTTGCAAGCCTGTGTCGTTTGAACATCGCTTGTTTGGTGGAGGTAAGCGGGATCGAACCGCTGACCTCTTGCATGCCATGCAAGCGCTCTCCCAGCTGAGCTATACCCCCTCTTGGAGACCTGCTGTTTTGCCCTGTTCGATGGTGCGATCAAGGCGCTGCGGCAATGACTCCCGCGCTGTTCAAGCGAGTCCAGGAGTATAGCCCGAAATATTTGACTCACTCAATCGGGCCAGCACGGTGGCGCGTGGAAAGAGCGCCAACACGGCGTCAACGGACGGTGTTTCTGCGCGGCCACACACCAACACGCGGATGGCCGGGGCCAGTTGGGGCATCTTCAGTTGTTGCAAGGCGAGGGTCTGTTTGATGGCCGCGCTGATGCCGACTTTGTCCCACGTCGCGGATCGCAAGTTCGCCGCCAAAGTGGGCATCGCACCACGCGCTGTTGGCGTCACGTGAAGCGCTATATCTTCGTCCTTGGGTTCAATGTCGGTGTACATCAATGCCACCCAGTCGGCCAACTCACCCACCGTGCTGCAACGCTCACGGTAGAGCAGGCAGGCAGTGGGCAAAACCGCATCGTCGGGCGTGATGTTGCGTGCAGCAAGTTGCGCTTGCAGCATGGCCAGCACTTGCTCGTGGCTGCGCTGCTTGAGGTACTGCGAGTTCACCCAGGCGAGTTTGGCGGGATCCCACATCGCGGGGCTTTTGGCCAGGTGTGAGCCGTCGAACCACTGGACCATTTGAGCGCTCGTGAAGAGCTCGTCGTCGCCATGGCTCCAACCCAGCCGCGCCAGATAGTTCAGCATGGCCTCGGGCAAATAGCCGTTGTCGCGATAGGCCGTGACACTGACCGCACCCCTGCGCTTTGAGAGCTTTTGTCCATCGGGCCCCAGGATCACCGGGCAATGGCCAAACTGAGGCAGCGGTGCACCCAGTGCGCGGTACATATTGATTTGCCAAGGTGTATTGTTAACGTGCTCATCACCCCGAAAAACATGCGTGATGGCCATGTCCCAGTCGTCCACCACCACCGCGAAGTTGTAAGTGGGAACGCGGTCAGGGCGCAGGATGATGAGGTCGTCAATCTCGCGGTTGTTGATGCTGATGGTGCCTTTGACCAAGTCGTCCCACACAACATCGCCGTCCACCGGGTTGCAAAAGCGGATCACCGGCTCAACGCCAGCGGGCAAGGGCGGCAGCTGCTTGCCAGGTTCAGGCCGCCAACGCCGGTCGTAGTGCGTTTTTTCGCTGCGTTGTCGTTGCTCGTCGCGCATCACGGTGAGCTCTTGCGGTGAGCAGTAGCAGCGGTAGGCATGGCCACTTTGCAAGAGTTGATCGACCACCGCGTGGTAACGCGCCAGCCGCTGCATCTGGAAGATCGGCCCCTCGTCGTAATCCAGGCCCAACCACTGCATGGCGTCGATGATTTGGTCCACGGCGTCTTGCGTCGACCGCGTGACGTCGGTGTCTTCGATGCGCAGCACAAATTGGCCACCATGGTGGCGCGCATAGGCCCAGGAATAGAGCGCTGTGCGCGCCGTGCCCAGATGCAAGTAGCCCGTGGGCGAAGGTGCAATGCGCGTGCGAACGCCGGTCATTTGTTTTTCACTCATGTCAAACCGTTAACTACTTGCGCTGAAGCCTCGGGCCAAATCGCCCTTGATGTCTTCCACGTCGTCCAGCCCCATCGCCACACGAATCGTTCCTTGGGTGATGCCCGCCGCCAAGCGCTGTTCTTCGCTCAAGCGGCCATGCGATGTGCTGGAAGGGTGCGTGATGGTGCTCTTGGTGTCGCCCAGATTAGCGGTGATCGACAAAATCTGCGTCGCATCAATGGTGGCAAAAGCCCCGGCCCGACCACCTCGAACGTTGAAGGTGACGACCGCGCCACCACGCCCACTTTGCTGCGCCATGGCCAGGGCATGTTGTGGGTGCGAAGGCAAGCCGGGGTAATACACACGCTCGACGGCAGCCTGCGTTTCAAGCCACTGCGCCAACTGCATGGCGCGATCACTTTGCGCTTGCATCCGTATGGACAGCGTCTCCATGCCTTTGAGCACCACCCAGGCGTTGAAGGGCGACAAACTCATGCCCGCACTGCGCATGGTGGGCACCAACTTGGCGTCGATGACCTCGGCTGGGCCGCACACGGCGCCAGCGATCACCCTGCCCTGCCCATCCAAATACTTGGTGCCCGAGTGGATGATGAAGTCAGCGCCGTATTTGACGGGTTGCTGCAAGCTGGGTGAGCAAAAACAGTTGTCCACGGCGAGCCAAGCGCCCGCCTTGTGGGCAATGTCAGCAAGTGCGGCAATGTCACACACCTCGGTGAGCGGGTTGGTCGGTGTCTCGGCAAACAGCAGCTTGGTGTTGGGCTGGATGGCAGCGCGCCATTCGTCCACATTGGTTTGCGAAACAAAGCTCGCGTGAATGCCAAACTTGGCAAAGTCTTGCAACAGCTTGATGGTGGAACCGAAGACGCTGCGCGAACAAACGATGTGATCACCTCCTTTGAGCAAGCCCATCACCAGCAAGAGGATGGCCGACATGCCGCTGCTGCTGGCAATGCAGCCGCTGGTGCCCTCCAGAGCCGCCAGGCGGCGCTCCATCATCAACACCGTCGGGTTCGAAAATCGGCTGTAAACAAAGGCCTCTTCTTCATTGGCAAAACGGGCGGCCGCCGTGGCGGCGTTGGGGTGCACAAAGGAACTTGTGAGGAACAGTGCTTCGGAGTTTTCGCCCCAAGACGACGGCGGCAAACCTTCGCGCACGGCCAGGGTGTCTTGGCGCACATCATGTGGAAAGTTAATTTTCGGGATCATTTTTTCCTCGGATCTACTTTGCCGCGCTCTGCAGCGCCAGCCGCGAGCGGCCGACGACGTCGTCTTCGCCCAAGACTGTTTCTTGCCTCTGGCGTTGTGTTTTCAAGATGTCGAAATCAGCCGCGCTCACGTCGCCAGTGATGTAGTGCCCGTCAAAACAGCTCGCTTCAAAACCGTTGATTTTTGGGTTCAGCTCCCGCACCACGCGCTTCATGGCGTCAACGTCTTGGTAGATGAGCGCGTCGGCGCCGATGAAGAGACGAATCTCTTCGATGCTTCGGCCGTGCGCAACCAACTCTTCACTCGTGGGCATGTCGATGCCGTACACATTGGGGTAGCGCACCGGTGGCGCAGCCGAGGCCATGTAAACCTTTCTAGCGCCAGCCTCACGGGCCATTTGCACAATCTCTTTGCTGGTGGTGCCGCGCACGATGGAGTCGTCCACCAACAGCACGTTGCGATCACGAAATTCGACACCGATGGCGTTGAGTTTTTGCCGCACACTTTTGCGCCGCACAGCGTGGCCCGGCATGATGAACGTGCGGCCCACGTAGCGGTTCTTCACAAACCCTTCACGGTAAGGTTTGCCGATTTTTTGCGCCAGTTGCATGGCCGACGGACGACTGGATTCAGGGATCGGGATGACCACATCAATGTCGCTTGGAGGCATCGTGGAGATGAGCCTTTGCGCTAACGTTTGACCTAAGTTAAGGCGCGCTTGATAGACGGAGATACCGTCGATCACCGAGTCGGGCCGCGCCAGGTAAACGTACTCGAACATGCAAGGGTTGAGTGAAGGGTTCTCGGCGCACTGCTGTGTGTGCGTGCGGCCGTGCAAGTCGACAAAGATGGCCTCACCGGGCGCCACGTCGCGCAGGAAACGATGGCCCGTGCCTTCCACTGCCACCGATTCACTGGCCACCATCACTGTGCGCTGCGCACCACTGCCACTTTCGCCCATGCACAAAGGGCGGATGCCGAAGGGGTCACGAAAGGCCAGCAAACCGTACCCTGCAATCAAGGCCACCACGGCGTAGGAGCCCTTCAGGCGCTTGTGCACCGCAGCCACGGCTTTGAAGACTTCAGCGGGCGTCAAAGGCAAATCACGCGCGGCCATTTCCAGTTCATGCGCCAGGATGTTGATCAGCACCTCTGTGTCGCTGCTGGTGTTCAAGTGGCGGCGGTCGATATTGAAGAGTTCGGTCTTCAAGTCGTGCGCGTTGGTCAAGTTGCCGTTGTGCACCAGCACGATGCCAAAAGGCGCGTTGACGTAAAAAGGCTGCGCTTCTTCTTCGTCATAAGCGTTGCCCGCCGTGGGATATCGCACTTGGCCCAGGCCCACATTGCCAGGCAGTGCGCGCATGTTGCGGGTACGGAAAATGTCGCGCACCATGCCGCGCGCTTTGTGCATGTGGCAGCGAGTGCCTTGCATGGTGACGATGCCTGCGGCGTCTTGCCCGCGGTGTTGCAAGAGCAAGAGCGCGTCGTAAATCAGTTGATTGGCTGGCGCTGAGGAGATGACGCCGACGATGCCGCACATGGTGGTTGGCCTTCAGTGAGAACGCGGTGGAAATGCGGGGGGGTGAGAGCAGGACCTTGAGAACACGGTGGTGGTGAGTGTGGCAAAAAATGAGCTGTCAAAGGCTTGGCCGCTTGGCCACTTTGTCTCCCATCAAATCGGCCATCTTGCTGGGCAGCAAGGGCTTGATGACATCCAGCGTGTTGGCCAACCAAGCCACCCCTTGAGAGGCCCGCCAAGGTGTCGCTTGTGCCGCTGGAGTGAGTGCCACAACACTCGCCACCACCAACA
>JAYVRO010000334.1:0-4923 GCA_043776165.1 Rubrivivax sp.
AGCGTGGCGCGCCAGTTGCTGCCGCGCACGCCGACGTTGGCATTGATGCGTGTGAAAGGGTCGGCCCAGATCATGTTCTGGATCTCGGCATAACGGCGCGACTGGTGCACCACGTCGACACGGCCAAAAGCGCGAAGCCCATTGCCGGCCAGCGGCATGTCGACCGCTGCCGAAGCTGCGAAAGAGTGTTTGGGTGAGCGCGGCAGTGTGAAGCCGGCCACAGAGCGATTGCCGCCGAACACGGTGCCGTTGGTGATCTCCGTGCCTTCGGTGGCCTTGGCATCGGTGTAGGCGTAGTTGCCCGACAGCGTGAGCCATGGGGTGGCACGGAGCTGCAACTCGGTCTCCAGCCCTTGCGTGCGTGCTTTGCCCACGTTGTTCACGATCGTGGTGGTGGACGAAGCCCCGGTAAAGGGGCTCACCACCGACGAGATGTTGCTCAGCTGCAAGCCCGTGATGTTGTTTTGGAACAGCGCCACGTTGAACAGCACCCGACCATCGGCCCAGCGGTTCTTGGCACCCACTTCAACGCTGCGCACACGTTCACCGTCAAATGCGAAAACGTCGTTTGTCAGGCCAGGCGTGGTGTTGAAACCGCCGCTCTTGTTGCCGGTGGCGTACTGCGCATAGACCATGGTCTGGGCATTGATCTTGTAGTCCACCGTGAACCGTGGGTCGAAGGACTTGAAAGTGCGGTCGCCGTTGATGAAACAGACCTGCCCTGCAACACAAGTGCCGACTGTGAACTTGGCCACGCCCAAGGGTGTGCCACCAACACGGACTTGCTCTTCGCTGAAACGGCCCTCCATCGACAAGCGCAAGTTCTTGTCGATGGCGTACTGGACACGACCAAAGACGGCTTGGTTATTGACGTGCGAAGCCGAGGTGGGGCTAAGCCCCAAGGGTGCTGTGATGACAGCACCTGCGGCGTTTTTGGCGATCACGCCGTTGCCCGTCAAGCCCTCGCCATCTTCCTTGTAGACAAAGACCCCGGCCAACCAGGTGAGCGGCTGGTTTTGCGGCGAACTGACGCGAAATTCTTGCGACGAATAGTCGAGCTTGTCGCGGTTGTAGGAAAGCCACGACGCGCCGCCCAGAAAGGCCGGCGCAAACTGCACCGCGCTGTAGGACTGGTCAGCGCCGACGTTCGCTTGTTGCTTGGTGATGGCACTTTGCGATGTCAAGGTGTAGCCGCCACCAAAGTTGTAGTTCAGCGTCAAGGCGCCGCGCGAGATGGTGCGGTCAAGCCCAGCGATATTGCCGTAGTTGACGCCGGTGAGCGGGTCGGTGTAGTTGGCCAGATCCTTTTCGTTGCGCAGCAGCGTGGTGCCCGTGAAAGTGGACGGCCCGCAGGTCCAGCCATTGGCCTTGGTGGCGGCCGTAGCCGCCACATTGGCGTCAGGAATACCCGCTGCGTTATTGCCCACCAAATTGATCGTGCGGCCATTGCACACACCGCCGTTGGCCACGTTGGTGCTGCCGTTCTGGCTGGTCACCACACCACCGGCTTGGAGCGGAATGGTGCGGATGGTGGCGGCGAACAAACCGTCGCGGTCTTTGGATTGATCAAGCGCCAAAGTGGCATCGAAGTTGTCGTTGGGCGTGAGCAAAAAAGTCACGCTGCCCGAATCGGTTTTTTCCTGGCCAATCTTGTTGCCTGTCTGCGAGTTGGTGTACTGGCCGCCAAATTCGTAGTGACGCAGGCGCGCCCGCAAGGTCAGCATGTCGGCCACGATGGGCACCGAAATGGCGCCAAACGCGCTGGTTTCACCGGCCGTGGCTGCTGTGAACGAGACCTTGCCGTTCAGGCTGTTGCGCGGCACGTTGGTGACGTAGTTGATGGCACCTGCGTATGTAGAGCGGCCATACAGGGCTGATTGCGGGCCTTTGATGACTTCCACGCGCTGTGCATCGTCAATCGCCAAGCCCAGAGCGGCGTCGCGCACATAAACGCCGTCAATGAACACTGACACCGGCTGCGGCGCTTCAGGGCGCAACGCCGAGATGCCGCGAATCACGGGGCGCTCAGAGGTGCGGCCAAAGTCGGGCGAAAAGCTCAGGCCCGGGGTGTACAGCGACAAGTCGGCGATGGAGGTGATGCCGCGCTCTGTCAAGTCGCGCCCGGTGAGCGCTTGAATGGACAAGGGCACGTCTTGCAGTTTTTCGCTGACACGCCGCGCAGTGACGACGATTTCGGTGGTTTCTGCGGCAGTTGCGGGTGCGGGATTCGTTGTCTGCGCCGCGACAGGGTAAGCGGCGAGGATGGCTGTGGTCAGCAGCAATGGCTTGAGCAATTTCATCAGGAACTCCTTGTGGACACGGGCAGGCCCAAAAGCGCAACAAAGGGCCAAAAAGGGCATCTACCGGCGCTGGGCCAACAACTTGTCCGGACAACTATAACCATGGCGCCGAGCCCTTGTCCATGCAGGAAAGGCCTAGTACTCCGTTTCACCAAAACATTGACATGAAATCGCGCCTTCGACCACCATGCGTCGTTGCAAATCCTCGCGATGCCACAGGGCATCGCTGCGGTTGTGCGCCTAGCCTGGCGGCCGAATTCATCGATTTAATTTGTCAACGCTTTGATGAAACGGAGCACCAGTCGTCGCGTGCAACCGACGCGGCTCGCGCGGCCGACGCAGGCACCCACAGGCGCCTACTTGCCCATCACAAACTGAGGGAACCAGGTGGCGAGACCCGGGAACATGACGATGAGCGCGGTGGCCAACAGCATGAGCGCAAAGAACGGCAGCGACGCGCGCGCGATGCTCAAGATGTCCATGCCACTCATGTTTTGCAGCACAAAAAGGTTGAAACCAACGGGCGGCGTGACCTGTGCCAGCTCGATCATGATGACGATGTAGATGCCAAACCAGATGGGGTCAAAACCCGCCGCTTGCACCATGGGCAGCACCACGGCCGTGGTGAGAACGATCATCGACACACCGTCCAAAAAGCAGCCCAGCACCAGGTACAGCAAGGTCAATACAAAGATCAAGGTGATGGGCGCCAGTTGCAACGACACCACCCAGACAGACAGCGCCTTGGGGATGCCCGTAAAGCCCATGGCGACGGTTAAAAAGCTGGCCGCACCGAGGATGAACAAGATCATTCCAGACAAGCGCAAGGCACCCGACAAACTGGCCAAAAACGCATCGCGCGTGAGCGTGCGACCGATAGCAGCAATCACCAGCGCGCCCAAGACCCCGAATGCCGAGGCTTCATTGGCCGTGGCCACGCCCGACATCATCGACAAAAAGACAAACACGATGAGCGCCAGCACGGGGATCAGTTCACGCGACGACTTGAAGCGTTGCGCCAGGCTCAACTTCATGGTCTCTGGCGGCATCTTGTGCGGATTGAGCAGGGCCCAAACCATGATGTATCCCGAAAACAGGGCCAACAACATGAGCCCTGGCACGATGCCTGCCAAGAACATGCGGATGATCGAAACGTCAGCCGCCACGGCGTAAACAATCATCGGAATGGAAGGCGGGATGAGGATGCCCAGCGTGCCCGCACCACACATCGAACCCAGGCTCATGCGCCTGTCGTAACCGCGCTTTTCCAGCTCAGGCAATGAGATTTTTGCGATGGTGGCGCAGGTGGCGGCGGATGAGCCCGAGACCGCGCCAAAGAGGCCACATCCGATCACGTTCACGTGCAGCAAGCGCCCAGGCAACTTGTCCAGCCAAGGCGCCAAGCCAGCAAACATCTGCTCCGCCAAGCGCGTACGAAACAAGATTTCACCCATCCAGATGAACATGGGCAAAGACGCTAACGATAGAGATGAGTAGGTGTTCCAGTACGAGGTAAAGAGCGTGATGTCAGGCTTGGTGCTGGAAAAAAACGTCACCCCTGCCCAGGCCACCGCGCCCAGCGCGAATGACACCCACACACCGCCTGCAAGCAAGGCGAAGAGCAGAGCAATGAGGGCCGCGGGCGTGCTCAATGCAGCCCCAATTCGTCCACTGTTGGCGGTTTTTCCAGCACCAGCGTTTGCACTGGCGCACGCAGGACAACAAAAAATTCATCCAGCACGGCCACCAGCAAGAGCGCCACACCCACGACAAAACTGCTCTGCGGAATCCACACGGCCACTTCCAACATGCCCTGTGTGGTCTCGCCAGCAAGCCAGCCCGAATGCAAGTAGAGCAGCGCCGCCCACAACATGGTGCTGGTGAAGACCAGCGCCAGCACCAAGCACGACAGCATCAGTGCACGGCGCAACGCCGGAGGTGCGCGTTCAGCCAGCAGCGATACCCGCACCATGTCACCGCGCTTGAAGGTGGCGGGCAAAGCGAGGAAACCTGCGGCTGCACAAAACCAGCCCACAAGTTCACTGGCGCCGGGCACATAAGCGCCCGATTTGCGGAGCATCGACTCGGCAATCATGAGCACAAAAATGCCAACAAGAAACAGCCCCGCAAAGGCCAGGCTCAGCCTGTAAAGCTTGTCGAGAAACAGGCGCATGGAGAGAGGCTTGTCAAGCCTACTTGTTGATGACCTTGCGGTACTCCGCCAAAGCCTTCACGGCCTCATCGCCCATTGGCTTGGCGTAGTCGTCCCACAGCGGTGAGGTGCGCTTGACCATGTCGTCCAGCAAGGCCTTGGGTGCAGGCGCCAGGGTCATGCCGTTGGCACGCAGCTCAGCCACTTTCTTTTGATGGTCCGCTGCGCTGGCTTCCCAAAATTGCGGCTCCATCTCGCGGGCCACGCGCTCGATGATGGATTGATGAGCGGGACTGAGTTTTTTCCAGGCGTCCAGGTTCACGGCCATCACGTTGGAGGCCCAAATGTGATTGGTGATGTAGCCAAACTTCATGAAGTCCCAGTACTTCTGTGCCACCGCCGTGCCGGCCGAGGTGGGCACACCTTCGATCATGCCGGCGCCCAGCGCTTGCAAAATTTCGAGGTTGGTCA
>JAYVRO010000335.1:0-4913 GCA_043776165.1 Rubrivivax sp.
CGGGCCTATTTCCTAGCGTTTCCACCCCAACCTGTTTGGCGCCGCGTCTGCTAAAACTCAGTCCTGCAGTTGATGCGGCCTGATATTTTTGGACTTCAACAACTCGTAGACCCAGCAATTGATCGTATTCATCGTCATTGGGCGTCATGAGTCGTGAAACACTCATGGCTTACCTTAAAACACATCGGAGACCTCATGAAAAACATCAGCGTTTTAAAAGCCGGACTGGTTGCTGCCAGTTTGGTGGCAACTGGCAGTTTGTTTGCAGCAGCCCCGGTTTTGACCACCGAAGTTGCGGTTGGCAAGCTTGATTCACCGTGGGACATGTCTTTCTTGAAAGACGGGACCATGTTCTTCACTGAGAAGTGCAAGGGCTTGTCCGTTCGGCTGCCTTCAGGCGCCATCAACAAGCTGCACGCCATTGGTGGCGTTACAGGTTATGCCTCCACCAGCGCCGACCTCTTTTGCGACGGTCAGGCCGGCATGATGGGCGTGGAGGTTGATCCTGATTTTGCGACCAATCGCTACATCTTTGTTTATTCCAGCTCCAAACTCAATGGCAAGCTGAATAACCGCTTGATGCGCATGAAGGTGGATGCGGCCTTTACCAATGTGACCGACCGCGTGGACATCGTTCCCGATGTCAATTACAAACCAGCCGCAACCAAGCACCCCTTTGGTGGACCTGGTGCGCACAACGGCGGTCGTGTTCGTTTCAGCCCGGCGGACGGATTTATCTACCTGACCACGGGCGACAACCATTTGGGTGTGGGTCCGCAAAGCCCGACGATCATTGCTGGCAAGGTATTGCGCATTGACCGAGACGGCAAAGCCGCCGCTGGCAACAAACCGCCGGCTGGTTTTGACTCCCGCATCTACACCTACGGGCACCGCAACCCTCAAGGCATTGCTTTCCGCCCTGGAGATGGTCGCCCCTTCACCGCTGAAAATGGCCCATGGCATTCCGATGAAGTAACCGCGCTGTCCAATGGTGGCAATGCAGGCTGGGACCCACGCCCCAACATGGCCGGCCGCAAAGACTGCCCTGACGACTATTGCGGTTATTCACCCAATCAAATGGGTGCCATGGACCCCAAAAAGCGCGTGGCCTTTATGCCGATGACCGACCTCAAAACCTACCCCGCGGCCATGAAGCCGGCTTGGAACAACAACGGCTTGTCCCAGGGTATGTTCTGCAATGCTTTCCTGTCCGGAAAGCAGTGGAAGGACTGGGATGGTCGAATGGTGGTTGGCTATGCCGGCATCGGCATTCACGGCACGCCCGTTGGCAACCGCCTGGACATTCTGAAAATCAGTGCGGACGGGGTCAGTTCAACCGCTGTGCAGGCTTCTTGGCCTACGGTCACTGGCAGGTTCCGTGCGGTGTCCCAGGGGCCCGATGGCAATCTGTACGTGGCACTTGAGGACCAAGGCGTCATCATCCGCGTGAAGCCTGAATAACGGATTCACTCGAAAGCGCTGCCCATTTGGGCAGCGCTTTTTTTTGTCCTTGTGTGGGCGCATCCTGAGGCTGCTTGAATGAAAAAACTAATTGGCGTCTTGACATTTACTTGCTTGGCAGGAGGCGTGGACCTTGCCCATGCTGATTACGATCTGCTGGTGAAGAGCAATTGTTTGGCGTGTCACCAAATTGACAAACGAAAGTACGGCCCGAAATTGATGGAGGTGGCGGCCAAATATGCTGGCGACCCTAAGGCCGTGGATAAGTTGGCCAAAAAGATAAAAGCCGGTGGTACCGGTGTTTGGGGCGTGGACGTCATGCCGCCGCAACCCAAATTGTCCAAAGCGGACGCTTTGGCACTGGCCAAATATGTGATGTCGCTCAAGTAGTCCAAGCATTCGTTGGCCAGCCGACGCCCTTTTTCTAGACCGACATGAAAACGCTCTACTTTTTGTTGCTGTTGTTGATGAGCGCGACCGCCGCTGCCGATTGGGTCAAGGTGATTCGCCCAACGGGTGCTACTCCCGAGAGGTTCATCGATACCGAGACCATGCGCCAAACCGGCCCCATGAATACGATGCGCAGGGTGTGGGAGCTCAGCAACCTGAATCAAAGTCCGGGCGCAAAGTTCCTTTCGGTCAAGAGCCTCGTGGAATACGACTGCAAGGACCGGCGAGTTCGGGTGCTTGAAGAGAACTATTTCGCTGGGCCTGGAGCGCAAGGAGAAAGTGTCGTTGGACCGGAAGGCGACCTGAAGCGCAGCGCGTGGCGTGGCATTCGCAAGCGCACTGTCGATGAGACTATTTTCAAACGCGTGTGTCCCCATGATGGGCCGTAGGCGCGCGACAAACGCGCTGTGACCTGAGAGACACGTCTCGCGCGGGGGCTTCCGCGCCGCGCTGATCAGCTGCCCTTTTCGGCCTGATCCGCTTCAGCAGCCTGTGACGCAGCCGCCCGCAGTTTGTCTTTTTTGTTCGGTCGTTTGCCCTTGATGCCACCGGTGCCGGTGGTCTCAGACGCCAGCTCTTTGGGCTCGAACCCCGCGATGACCTCGCGGGGCACGCGGTAACCCTGGCGCTTCTCGATGAGCCTGAAATGCGCCTCGGTACTGGCGCTGACAAAGCTCAGGGCTTGACCCGCAGCGCCCGCGCGCCCAGTGCGGCCAATGCGGTGCACGTGGTCCACGGGTGAGCGTGCCAGGTCGTAGTTCAGCACCACGGGCAATTGATCGATGTCGATGCCACGCGAGGCCAAATCGGTGGCGATCAAAACCAACAATTCACCTGACTTGAAGTCACGCAAGATCTGCGTGCGCGCGCCTTGGCTCAGTTCGCCATGGAAGGGCGCGGCGTTCACGCCCGCAGCGCACAGCTTGCTGGCCACCAGTTCACTGCCGTAGGTGGTGGCCACGAACACCAGCACCTGCGGCCACTTTTCTTGGCCGATGAGGTGGCGCAACAAGGGCGTGCGCCGGGCGGTGTCAACACAAATGGCACGCTGCAAGATGAGCGCTGCCCTGCCCTCGTCATTGTTTTTGTCCGGTCGAACATCCAGCTGCAATGGCTCGTGCAACAAGCCCTGCGCCAAGGCGCGCACAGCGGGCGGGAAGGTGGCCGAGAACATCAAGGTTTGACGCTGTTTTGGCAACAGTGCCACGACGTGGGCCAGCTCGTTGGCAAAACCATCGTCGAGCAAACGATCGGCCTCATCCAGCACCAGCAGGCGCACGTCACCCAGGCGAAGCGCGTTTTTGCTCACCAAGTCCAGCAAGCGACCGGGCGTGGCTACCACCACGTCGGCACCACCGCGCAAGGACATCATCTGCGGGTTGACCGAGACGCCGCCAAACAGAGCCGCCAGCTTCAGGCTGGGGACAGCGATGTCGGCCAAGCCTTGAATCACTTCAGCCACCTGCGCTGCCAGCTCACGCGTGGGCACCAACAACAGCGCCAAGGTTTGCCGTGGCGCGGTGCGGTCAGCGCCCGGCGGCCTTGCTTGCATCTGCACAAGCGGCAAGGCAAACGCTGCTGTTTTGCCCGATCCCGTGGCGGCCAGGGCGAGCACGTCGCGGCCTGCCAAGATGGGTGTGATGGCCGCCTTCTGGATGGACGTCGGCAGCGGCCATCCCAGCGCTGCAGCGGCACTTTGCAACTCGGTCGACAAACCCAGTGCAGTGAACCCGAACCCCTCAACCGCGTTAACGTTTGACATCACAGCGATCGCACCTTCACCGACTTGCCCTTCACTTTGCCCCCATTCAGGGCTCGTGCCGCGTCGTTGGCGATGCCGCGTGTCACCGCCACGTAGGTGCTGAATTCATTGACGTTGATCTTGCCGATGTCGCTGCCCGAAAAACCCATGTCCTTGGTCAGCGCACCCAGCACGTCGCCGGCGCGGATTTTTTCCTTGCGCCCACCCAAGATTTGCAGCGTGGCCATGGGCGGCAAAAGTGGCTCTTTGCTGGTGGGCGTGAGGGTGCTCACTGGCAACCAGTTGCTCGCCACACCCTGCATGGCGTCGATCTGCGCGACACGACCCATCTCTTCCAGGCTGGCCAGCGTGAAGGCCCATCCGTCGGCGTCAGCGCGGCCCGTGCGGCCCACGCGGTGGGTGTGCACGGCGGCCTCGGGTGTGACGTCCACATTGATGACGGCTTCCAGTTGCGTGATGTCCAGCCCGCGCGCAGCCACGTCGGTGGCGACCAACACGCTGCAACTGCGGTGAGCAAACTGGATCAGCACCTGGTCACGCTCGCGCTGGTCAAGGTCGCCGTGCAGCTCCAGGGCACTGATGCCTTGCGCTTGCAACACCGCCACCAAGTCGCGGCACTGCGCCTTGGTATTGCAAAAGGCCAGCGTACTGGCCGGACGGTAGTGGTTCAGCAACAAACCCACGGTGTGCAGTCGCGCCTCGTCCTTCACTTCAAAAAACAGCTGCCGAATCTTGTTGGTGGCGTGGCGCTCTTCAAGCGTGACTTGCTGCGGGTTGCGCATGTAGCGGTTGGCCAACTTCATCACACCGTCTGGGTAGGTGGCCGAAAACAACAGCGTTTGGCGTTGTCCAGGGCAGAAGCTGGCGACCTGCGCAATGTCCTCGGCAAAACCCATGTCCAGCATGCGATCGGCTTCGTCGAGCACCAGCGTGTTGATGGCGTCGAGATTCAAGGTTTGACGTGACAAGTGGTCGAGGATGCGGCCCGGCGTGCCCACCACCACATGGGCGCCATGTTCCAGGCTGGCAATTTGTGGCCGCATGGTGGCGCCACCGCACAGCGTGAGCACTTTGATGTTGTCCTCGGCGCGCGCCAGTCGGCGGATCTCGTGCGTCACCTGGTCGGCCAATTCACGCGTGGGGCACAGCACCAAACTCTGCACGGCAAAGCGGCGAACGTTCAAGTTGGCGAGCAAGGGCAGGGCAAAGGCGGCTGTCTTGCCACTGCCGGTCTTGGCCT
>JAYVRO010000336.1:0-18195 GCA_043776165.1 Rubrivivax sp.
GCACCCGTGTTGCCCGAACCGCATGGTTCTTGGGTCGACCCGCTGGAGCGCGAGTGGTTGCGGCGCTATGGCGTGTGATCAGCCTGCGGTGGGGCCGCCTAGCGGCAGGGTGCACTGCTGCTCTTTTCTTTGCAGTGCCACTCTTGTTGGCGCTGCCCTTGGCGCTGAACGAGGCCTGGACAAAGGACGCCTGGCGCGATCTGCTGGCTGACCCGCAGTGGCCGCTTGCCCTGTGGCTCAGCCTGCGCACGGCCATGCTCAGCACAGCAGTCGCATTCGGACTCACGCTTGCGCTCGTTGCGCACCTGCATGGCACGGTGCTGTGGGCTCGACTGGGCGCAGGTTTGGGGCCGATGCTGGCGGTGCCACATGCTGCTTTTGCCATCGGTTTGGCATGGCTCGTCGCCCCGGCTGGTTGGACGGCACGCGCACTGGCACCACTGGCGGGTTGGGACTCACCACCCCCATGGACAACAGTCAACGACCCCCAAGGTTGGGCTTTGACCACGGTGCTGGTGCTCAAGGAGTTGCCCTTTTTGCTGTGGAGTGCCTTGGCCCTGTTCAATCGCCCCGAAGTGGCGCAGACCCTGCGCCGCGAAATTGCCGTGGCGCGCACGCTGGGCTACAGCCCGCGCGCTTGGTGGTGGCGGGTGGGTTGGTTGATGTGGCTGCCACGCCTGGCTTGGCCGGTGTTGGCCGTGTTGGCCTATGGCCTGACCGTCGTGGACCTGGCCCTGCTCGTCGGCCCGGGTTCACCGCCAACCATGGCCGTTCTGACATGGCAAGGTTTGAGCGACGCCAACATCGCGCGCAACGCGCAGAGCGCGGCGTCGGCTTGGCTGTTGTCAGCGCTGTTGGCCGCGTTGGTGTTGACGTTTTGGGCCCTGTGGAAAGTCTCGCGAAAGCTGTGGTTGCGCCGGGCCACCCGAGGCGACCGGCCAGCGGCGTCGGCCGCAACGACCGCGACCACTGCAACCACCGCATCTGCCTCACCTGCATCAACTGCGGTGAGGCCGCACCCTGTGGCCAAGGCCGTGCTCGCGATCCTGGCCCTGATCTACGCGGCGGTGGCGGCGTCGCTGGTGGTCCTGTCAGTTGCCGGGGTCTGGCGCTTTCCGGCGATGTGGCCCGACATCATCTCGCTGGCGCATTGGGGGCAAGTGACCAGCAGCCTTGGCACCGTGGGGTTCACGGCCGCCCTGGGCGTGCTGGCTGGCGCTTCGGCGCTCCTGCTCACGGTGGCTTGGCTGGAAGCCGCGCCAACACATTGGGACCGGAACATCACACCGCTGGTACTGGCGCCCTTGGTATTGCCGCAATTGCTGCTCATGGTGGGTCTGTACCAGGGCGCGCTGTGGTTGCATCTGGACGGCACCGTGTGGGGTCTTTGGTGGGTACACGGCTTGATGCTCTTGCCTTACGTCTTTACGGCGTTGGCGCCGGCGTGGCGCAGTTTTGATCAGCGCTACGAGTCGGCTGCGCTGGCCATGGGCCGCAGCCGCTGGGCGTTTTGGTGGCACGTGAAGTGGCCCTTGTTGGCCGCACCGTTGGCGTCAGCATTGGCCATCGGTTTTGCCGTCAGCGTGGCGCAGTATTTGTCGACGCAGTTCATTGGCGCTGGTCGTCATGCCACGCTGACCACCGAAGCGGTCACGCTGGCCTCGGGCGGTCAACGTTCGATGTCAGCAGCGTTTGCGCTCTTGCAAGCCTTGCT
This sequence comes from Rubrivivax sp., assembly GCA_043776165.1. Lineage (GTDB taxonomy): Bacteria > Pseudomonadota > Gammaproteobacteria > Burkholderiales > Burkholderiaceae_C > Rubrivivax. The sequence continues at coordinate 1,715 of JAYVRO010000336.1, forward strand.
GCCTGCGCTGGGTTTTGCCCTTGCCCACTGGGTGGGGCGGCGCGCTGCGCGCTCAGTTGGGTCCTCAGTCACGTCTGTAGCGACGACGTCAGCTGCGTAGATGGCAGGCCACCCAGTGTCCATCACTGCTCTTCTTCAGCTCAGGTTTTTGCACGTCGCACAAGCCCTTTTGCGCGATGGAGCAGCGGGTGTGAAAGTGGCAGCCCGGTGGTGGGTGGATGGGGCTTGGGACATCGCCTTGCAACATGATGCGTTTGCGCTTGACGGTGGGGTCGGGGATGGGCACGGCCGAGAGCAGGGCTTCGGTGTACGGGTGCTTGGGGCGTGTGTAGAGGTCGCGTGACGATGCGATTTCAACAATGCGGCCCAGGTACATCACGGCCACGCGGTCGCTGATGTGCTCCACCACCGACAAGTCGTGCGCGATGAAGACATAGGTCAGGCCAAACTTGGCTTGCAAGTCCTCCAGCAGGTTGATGACCTGGGCCTGGATGGAGACGTCCAGCGCCGACACGGCTTCGTCGCAAACGATGAGCTTGGGGCTCACTGCCAAAGCGCGTGCAATGCCGATGCGCTGACGCTGGCCGCCTGAAAATTCATGTGGGTAACGACGCATGTGGTCGGCGTTCAGGCCCACGGTTTCCAGCAGGTCAACGATGCGCGCTTCGTACTCGGCTTTGGTCTTGGTCAGCTTGTGGATGGTCAGCGCTTCACCAATGATGCTGGCTACCGTCATGCGTGGGTTGAGCGACGCGTAGGGGTCTTGAAAGATGATTTGCATGTCGCGCGCCATGCCGCGCAACTCGGCCTTGCCCATGGCGGTGACGTTTTTGCCCTCGAACCACACCTCGCCCGAGGTCGGCTCGATGAGGCGCAACAAGCAGCGACCGGTGGTGCTTTTGCCGCAACCCGATTCGCCCACCACGCCCAATGTTTCACCTGACCCAATATCAAAACTCACACCGTCCACGGCGTGCACGCGCTCCACGACGCGCTGCAGCAAACCACCTTGAATGGGGAAGTATTTGACGAGGTTCTTGACCTGGAGCAGCGGCTGTTTTTGAAGCCCTCCCCCTGCCAGGGGGAGGGTGGGGTGGGGGTGAATATCCGAGCTAACGTTTGACATTACGCAGCCCCTCCGTCCAGGATGCAAGCCACCTTGTGCCCCGGTGAAATCTCACGCAGCTCTGGCGTCGCGACCACGCAGGCCGGGCTGGCAAATTTGCAGCGCGAAGCAAAACGGCAGCCTTCGGCTGGGGCGATCAACTTGGGCACACTGCCACCAATGGCCTCAAGCCGCACCTTGTGCGTGGCGGCCATGTCGATGCGCGGAATGCTGCGAATAAGGCCTTGGGTATAGGGGTGGCGCGGGTTGGCAAAAAGCTCTTCCACGGTGGCTTCTTCCACGACTTTGCCGGCGTACATCACGACCACGCGCTGGGCCACCTCAGCCACCACGCCCATGGCATGGGTGATGAGCAGCACGGCCATGCCAAGGCGCTCTTTCAGCTCGGCCAGCAGGTCGAGGATTTGCGCCTGGATGGTCACGTCGAGCGCGGTGGTGGGCTCGTCGGCAATCAACAATTGGGGGCTGCATGCCAAGGCAATGGCGATCATCACGCGCTGGCGCATGCCACCGCTGAACTGGTGCGGGTAGTCGTTCGCACGCTTGGCCGGTGTCGGGATGTTGACGAGCTTCAACATCGCAATGGCACGCTCAAAGGCCTCTTTGCGCGACAAGCCTTCGTGCAGGCGAATGCTCTCGGCGATTTGTTCACCCACGGTGTAGACCGGGTTGAGTGAGGTCATCGGCTCCTGGAACACGATGGCGATTTCTTTGGCGCGGATCTTGCGCATTTCAGCCGCGTCCAGCGGCACCAGGTCGCGCCCCTTCCACAGCACCTGGCCAGCCACGATCTTGCCCGGAGGCATGGCCACGAGCTTCATCACGGTCATGGCCGTGACGGATTTGCCGCAGCCTGATTCACCCACCACACCCAGCGTTTCGCCAGCGTCGAGGTGCATGTCGACACCGTCAACGGCATGCAGCCAACCGTCGTCGGTTTTGAAGTGGGTCTTGAGCCCCTTGATCTCCAACAAGGCCATTACAGGACCCTCCGGGGGTCCAGCGCGTCACGCAAACCGTCGCCAATGAAGTTGATGGTGAGCACGGCGATGAAGATGGCAATGCCGGGGAAGAGCGACCAGTGCACGGCCACGTCCATGTAGTCGCGCCCGTCGTACAAGATGCGGCCCCAGGTGGGGATGTCGGGCGGGAACCCGAGGCCCAGAAAGCTGAGCGTGCTCTCGGCGATGATGGCCGCAGCCACATCGATGGTGGCCGCCACGATGACGGGCCCCAGGCTGTTGGGCAAGATGTGGCGCCACACTTGGCGCGTGGTACTCGCACCCAACGCCCGCGCGGCCTCAACAAATTCTTTTTCGCGCAAGCTAAAAAACTGCGCACGCACCAGCCGCGCCACCGGCATCCAGCGAAAGCCCCCGATGACGGCCACGATGAGGATGAAGATGCCCAGCTCCAGCCCAAACACGGCTTTGAGCTTGTCGCGGAACAAAAAGATCAAGAGCAGCAAAAGCGGCAATTGCGGCAGGCTCAAAAAGAGGTCGGTGACCCACATCAGCACGGTGTCAACCCAGCCGCGCGCCATGCCCGCCACAGCGCCAATGACCACGCCCACGCTGATGGCAGTGAGCATGGCGGCCAAGCCCACCGCGAGTGAAATGCGCCCGCCGTAGAGCATGCGCGCGAACAAGTCGCGACCCAGATCGTCGGTGCCCATCACATGGGCTGCGTTGGGCGTGACCAAGCGCGCTTTGAAGTCAATGTCGTTGACACCCACCTTGTAGAACAGGGGCCCGAGCAAAACGGCCAGCACCAAGAGACCCAACACCCACAGGCTCCACAGTGCGAGCTTGTGGCGCTTGAAGCGACGCCAAGCCTCGGTCCAGGGCGAGACACTGGCCACGGGTTGGCCCAAAGGTGCGCTCGGGGGCTGACTGGCGAGCTGCGGTAGGTTGTCGGTGATATTCATGTCACGCGGAACGTTGGTTTTGACTACGTGAAATTATTTGTAGCTGATCCGTGGATCGAGCCAGCCATAGATCAGATCCGCCAACAAATTGAAAAAGACGACCAAACAGCTGAAAACAAAGGTGACGGCCATGATGACGGGCGTATCGCTGCGCAAGATCGCATCGATCAGCAGCGAGCCAATGCCAGGAATGCGAAAAATCTGCTCGGTGACGATCGCGCCACCAAATATGGCGGGCATCTGCAAAGCCACCAGCGTGACCACCGGAATGAGCGCATTGCGCACCACGTGTTTGTTGATGATCACGCTCTCACTCAGGCCTTTGCTGCGCGCCGTGGTGACGTAGTCCAGACGGATCACGTCCAACACCGCAGAACGCACATAGCGCATCCAACTGGCCGCCTGGAAAAGGCCCAGCACCGCAATCGGCATGATGCTTTGTTTGAACTGCGCCCACCACCAAGCCCAGCCCGTGGCGCTGATGTCTGAGCGGAACACGAAGGGCAGCCAACCCAGTTCAATGGAGAAGATCAGGATCAGCACCACCCCGGTGAAAAACGTGGGCAGCGAAAAGCCGATGAAGGCCACCGTGCTGGCAATGCGGTCGAACCAGGAGTAAGGCCGCGCGGCTGCCAGTACACCCACGGGCAGGGCTATCAACAAGGCCAACAACTGCGACGCACCAATGACAGCGATGGTGACTGGCAAGCGCTGCCAGATCAGCACGTCCACGTTCAAACGGCTGACAAACGAGAAACCCCAATCACCCTTGAACATGCTGGTGATCCACAGCAAATAGCGCTGCCAGATGGGGTCGTCCAGGCCGAACTGCGCGCGCAAAGCCATGCGCACTTCGGGCGGCACGCTGGGGTTGCTGGCGAGGTCTTCAAACGGGTCGCCCGGCGCCAGGGCCAGCACGGTGAACAAGATCATGCTGATGCCCAGCAAGCTGGGCAGCGCAATCATCAGGCGACGGAGGATGTAATTGATCAAATCACTGTCCAGTCACGTGAAATGTTAAATCCAGCGAACGCCGCAGAACCGGCTCTGCCGGGCTGCTGGCGTTGCCCCCTTGAGGGGGAGCGCCGCAGGCGCTAGGGGGTGGGCCAATCAACCTTCCCTGTACCAATAGCTCAGCGCCCAGGTGGTGTTGTCCCACGCTGAGAACACCGGCACCATCTTGTTGACGACGCCGTAGGGGCGTGGCCGCGCGAACAAAGGAATGATGTGGCCGTCGCTCACCACCAGGTCATTGAGCTTGATGAACAGGGCCGCACGTTTGACGGGGTCCAGTTCAACCTGCGCCGCCGAAAACGTTTTGTCGTATTCGGCATTGCTCCAGCGTGCCAAGTTGCGGCTAGCCCACTTATTGGCCTTTTGCGACATCTCGGATGTCGTGAACTGCTCCATGAAGAACTGTGGGTCGGGCTGCGTCATCGTTGTCGTGAACATCTGCATGTCGCTCCAGAACTTTTGATAAGTGTCTGGGTTGGCGGCGTCGCTGCCAAAGAACACCGAGGCCACCACGCTCTTCAATTCAAGTTCGATGCCAGCCTTGGTGCAAGCATCTTTGATGATGGTCTGGCACTTTTGGCGCGGGCCGCTCACCGAGGTTTGGTAGACAAACTTGGCCTTGACATTGCCCTTGGCACGAATGCCGTCGGCACCCTTCTTCCAGCCTGCGGCTTCGAGCACAGCGATGGCCTTGTCGATGTTGAACTCGTACTTGGTATTGCTGCTGCGAAAGCGCGGCGGGTTGTTCAAGAAGTTGCTGGTTGTCACGGCACCACGGCCGTAGATCACCTCGGCAATGCCCTTGCGGTCAATCAGCAAGCTCATGGCGTCGCGCAAGGCCTTGTCTTGGAAGGCAGGGTGTTTGCTCTTGGCGCTGGCGCGTTCGCCGTCGACTTCGTTCCAGGGGTCGGTGACGTTGAGCGACACAAACTCGACGTCGCTGCCCGCATGAAACTGCATCTTGCCTTTGCCCGCCGCTTCCAGGCGCTTCAAGATTTCGTCCTCGACGGCAAGGTTCCAGCCCACGTCGTATTCGGTCGTTTGCAGCACGGCGCGCGCTGCGCTGGTGGCGTCACCGCCGCCCTTGATTTCCAGCGCGTCAAAGTGTGGCTGGTTGGGCACGTGGTAGTTGGCAAAAGCCTCCGCGCGCAAGGTGTCGCCCGGCTTGAAGTCAACAATCTTGTAGGGGCCGGTGCCCACCGGTTTGGTGTTGGCCGGGTTCTCGCGCGACTTCGCGCCCATGAATCCTTCAAACACATGTTTGGGCAGGATCACGCCCACGCTGCCCACCAAGGGTTCGGCCCAAAACGGGGTCGGGCGTGGAAAGTCGACACGCACGGTATGCGAGTCAACCTTGGTGACTTTGATGTCGCGGTAAGTGGCGATGGTGATCATGGCCGCCGCGGGGTCACCGGCATAGGCGGCGGTGAAGACCACATCGTCAGCGGTGAAGGGTTTGCCGTCGTGCCAGGTCACGCCGCGCTTGAGTTTCCAGATCACGCTCTTGCCATCGGCAGTGAGACCACCGTTGGCGCGTGTGGGGATTTCGGCGGCCAGGCAAGGGATGAGGTTGCCCTCGCTGTCCCAGCCCGCCAGCGGCTCGTAAAACACGCGGCTGGCGTCTTGGTCTTTGGTGCCACCGGCATAGTGCATGTTCAGGTGAACCGCCGCTTGCCAATAGATCATCTTCAAGGTGCCGCCACCGCCTCGTTTGGTGGGCTTGTACGGGATCGTGGGGGCGGTTTGCGCAAGACCTTCATGCATCAGCAACATCGATGCCATCGGCGCCGTGAGGCCCAGGCCCACCATCTTTTGAATGAAGCCGCGCCGGGGCAAAGTGCCCTCGCGGACGTCTTCGATCAGGGCACGAATTTCACGTTCTTGCATGGCAAAACTCCAAGAGGTTTTGAAACGTTCAAATAGTCGACCGTTGGCGATAGCTCAGGCCGCGCGGGCTGGATGCTAGCCGCTCAAAACGAACTTTCTATTCGGGTGAGCCCCGAGGTTTCGGGTGGCAGGAAGGGGGCTTTTGCGGGGTGATACTGGGCAGTCTCTGAAATGAACCTATGCAGCCCGCTAAGCAAGAAGCAAGCCACATTCAGCCTGTTCCAAGCCAGGTCCTCGTCATTCACGGCCCAGCCCAGGCGCAGGTCCCTTTGGTGCTGGACTCGCCGCATTCGGGCTTTCACATGCCCAGCGACTTCAACAGCGTCTTGAGCGCGTCGGCGCTGCGCGACGGCGAAGACTGCTTCATTGACCAGCTCTACATGCCCGCCACCCTGCGTGGCATCCCGCTGCTGGCGGCACAGTACCCCCGCACCTACCTGGACCCGAACCGCCACGCCGCAGACATCGATCTGGCGTTGCTGGACGGTGAATGGCCCCACGAACACGTGCCCAGCGGCAAGGCGAGCATTGGCAAGGCGCTGATCTGGCGCACGCTGGACGACGGGCGGCCACTCTACGACCGCAAACTGTCCGCCGATGAAATCCTGAGCCGCGTGCAGCGCTATCACCAGCCCTACCACAGTGCCTTACGTCAATTGTTAGACAACGCATACCGGCGCTTTGGTGTGGTCTGCCACATCAACTGCCATTCGATGAACGCAGTCAGCGGCACACAAGGTGAGGGAGGCCAAGGTCAAGCGCGCGCGGACTTTGTGCTGGGTGACCGTGACGGCACCAGTTGCTCGCCAGAATTCACCGCCCTGGTGCACGAACAACTCAGCAAACATGGTTATGACGTGAAAATCAACGACCCCTTCAAAGGCGTTGAATTGGTGCGGGCCTTTTCCAACCCCGCAGTGGGCCGCCACAGCCTGCAACTTGAAATTAACAAACGACTTTACATGGACGAAAAACGCACCGAGCCCATTGCCCATTTTCAGGTCTTGCAAGGCCAGTTGATGCAGATGCTGGATGCCATTTGCGCCCACTTCCGCCCCACGACATGACCATGAACGACCAGCCCCTGATTGAGCTGCAAGCGCCCGACATCAGCGCCTGGCGCGACAGCAACAGCGGTGTGCCCTATGTGCACCACTTTGACTCGGGCCGCCCCGGCCCCAAGGTGTTGGTGCAGGCGCTCACCCACGGCAACGAGATTTGCGGTGCCATCGCGCTGTGTGATGTGCTGGACGAGATGCTCAGCGCGGGTTTGAAGCCGCGCCACGGCAGGCTCACCCTGGCCTTTGCCAACGTCGAGGCGTTTGCGCGTTTTGATTTGCAAGCGCCCCACAAGTCGCGCTTTGTCGACGAAGACCTCAACCGCGTGTGGAGCGACAGCGTTTTGCAAAGCACGGCCGACAGCAGTGAGCTGCGCCGGGCGCGTCAGTTGTTGCCCATTGTTGACGCGGCCGATGTGGTGCTCGACATCCACAGCATGCACGAGGCCTGCCGCCCCTTGATGGTGTGCGGCACGGCCGACAAAAACGCCACTTACGCGCGTGAGCTGGGCATGCCAGGTGATTTGCTCATCGACACAGGCCACCCCGCTGGCCTGCGCATGATCGACCGCGGCGGTTTTGCCGACCCCAAAAGTGCCAAGCGCGCTTTGCTCATCGAATGTGGCCAACACTGGGAAGCGTCATCAGCCGATGTCGCCAACGATGTGCTCGCGCGCTTTTTGGCACTCACCGGCATGTTCAGCGGCCCCTGGGCGCGCCAGCGTTTGCGTCTGGCCTTGCCTGCCCGTCAACGCGTGGTGCGTGTGACCGAGGCGGTGGTGGCCAAGAGCCTGGATTTTCACTTCCTGGTGCCCTGTGCGGGCCTGAGTGTGGTGCCCAGAAAAGGCATGCCCATTGCGCAAGACGGTGAGCACATTTGGCGCGCCCCGTACAACAACACGGTGCTCGTGATGCCGGGCCTGGGCCATTTGCGCCCTGGCAACACACAAGTGCGGCTGGGTCGCTACGAGGATGTTTGAGGCGTGAGCCCCAAGCGTGTCCCGATACGTCGCGCTGCGTTGCGGATGGCCTCGTGCTTGGACGCCGCTGCACTGGCCAGGCACTCTTGCGCGTAGACCGTGTCGGCCAACAAGCGCTCCACATGGACATGGTGGCCGTCACGGGCCATCAGCCATTTCAGATCGATAACGTCAACCAATTCCAGCGTTGGTTGGGCGGGCAGTCCAGGGAGCGGTGTCATGGGGTGCGGGTGCGAGTGCGGGTGCGAGTGCGGGTGCGGGTGCGGGTGCGGGTGCGTTTTCGGGTGCGCCGAGAGCGGATCGGCTGGTACGCTGCTCACCTTAACGACCGAAGGTGCCATGAAGCTGACACCGTCGTTTCGCAGCGCCATGAAATCTGACCGACTTGACAGGATGTTGGGACACCCACCATGACACCCGAGCCGCCGCTGACACCCCTGGCGCAACTGGACAGTGCTTTGGCGCAGCAAGGCTACGCTGTGCTGGCTGGCGCCGACATGCAGCACCTCACAGGTGTCGCACCAGCGCAGTTTGCGGCTTGGGGGGCCTTGTGGAACGACTTGGCCATCGACAACTACCTGAAGGACGGCGGCCACTACCGTCGCCGTCGCCACGGCAGTTTTTTGGTCACACACGACAGCCTGTACCACGTGCCGCACCGCGCGCATTGGCAAAGCGTGTCGTACAACGCGCTGCACGGTGGCATTGAGCGCTGGTTCGAACCGCTGCCCGAAGCCTTGGTGGCCAACCCGGCGTGGGCTCACCTGCTGATGGCCCTGGCTGCGCGCGCTGATGCGCTGCGTGGACGGGATCGCTGGTACGTAGAAGCGCACCTCTTTCGCATCGACACCGCTGGTGGCATTGGCCGCCCCACGCCTGAAGGTGCGCACCGCGATGGCGTGGACTTGGTGGCCGTGAGCCTGGTGGCGCGCCACCACATCAAAGGCGGCGAAACGCGGGTGTTTGACGTGGCCGGGCCGCAAGGCCTGCGCTTCACGCTCAGCGAACCCTGGAGCACGTTGCTGTTGGACGATGAGCGCGTGATCCACGAGAGCACGCCGATTCAACCCCTGGACGGGGAACAAAACAGCGACCCGGCCGCCTACCGCGATACCTTGGTCATCACCCTGCGGCGAGGCGGTTTCCAAGACCCGGCGCCCGTCGCGCCAAAACCCGCAGCATGACAACACTCGCCATCACCTATGCCGATATCGCCAGCGCCCAAGGGCGCCTCAAGGGTGTGGCGTGCCGCACGCCCGTGGCCACGTCCAGCACGGCCAACAGCCGTACCGGCGCACAACTCTTTTTCAAGTGCGAAAACTTTCAGCGCATGGGCGCTTTTAAGTTCCGCGGCGCTTACAACGCGCTGGTGCAGTTCACGCCGGCGCAGCGGCGCACGGGGGTCATCGCGTTTTCTTCAGGCAACCATGCGCAGGCCATAGCGCTGTCAGCCAAGTTGCTGGGCATGCCCTCGGTGATCGTCATGCCGCACGATTCACCGGCCGCCAAACTGGCAGCCACCCGGGGCTACCAAGAAGGCCAGGTGCGCAGCGAAGTTGTCTTGTATGACCGCTACACCGAAGACCGTGAGGCCATCGGCAAACGTTTTGCCATCGAGCGCGGCATGACGCTCATCCCACCCTACGACCATGCCCATGTGATGGCGGGGCAGGGCACCGCAGCGGCAGAGCTGATCGAAGAAACCGGCCCGCTCGACGCGCTTTTGGTGTGCGTCGGCGGTGGTGGTTTGATCAGTGGCTGCGCCGTGGCCGCGCACCATCTGGCACCCGGCATTGCGGTGCATGGCGTGGAGCCGCAAGCCGGCAACGACACTCAGCAAAGTCTGGCGTGCGGTGAGATCGTCCACATCGACACGCCGGTGACGATTGCCGATGGCGCGCAAACCCAGCACAGCGGGCAACTCACCTTCCCCGTCATCCAAAAGCTCGTGAAAAGCATCGTCACGGTGAGCGACGAGCAACTCATCAGCAGCATGCGTTTTTTCGCCGAGCGCATGAAGATGGTCGTCGAGCCCACGGGTTGTTTGGCCGCCGCTGCCGTGCTGCACGGCGCGCTGGATCTGCGCGGCCAGCGCGTGGGCGTGATCCTCAGTGGCGGCAACGTCGACATGGCGCGCTACGCGCAGATGTTGTCAGCGGCTTGATTTTTGCCATTTAACAATTCACCTTGTTCAAGGAAGTTCCATGTCAGACAACACCAGCAAACCCGGCGCCGCGACACCACCTGAAACCGACGCTGACCGGCGCAGTCGCGAGCATGTCGAAAAGCTCCTGATCCGAGCAACCGCCACGAGCAGCGCCAGCATCAAGCTGGGTGGCCGCAAGATGGACTACACCACCAGCGTGGCTTTCATGCCCGTGGTGGCGGCGGGCCTGGCCGGCGCCAACGGCGAGCCCCAAGCGGCGGTGATGACCACGGCCTATTTGCAAAAGGACGTCAAACCTGCGCAGCGCCCCCTGTGTTTTGCCTTCAACGGCGGGCCGGGATCGGCCTCCATCTGGCTGCAATTGGGCGCACTGGGGCCCAAGCACGTGGTCGTGCCCGACGACACCAGCATGGCGCAGTCGCCCTATACGGTGACTGACAACCCCCAGAGCTGGTTCGAGCACTTCGACATGGTGTTTGTGGACCCACCGCACACCGGGTGGTCGGCCACCGTGAGCCTTGAAGCGCGCAAGAAATTGCTCAGCGTCGACGGCGACGTGGACGCGCTGGCAGAGGTCATCCGCGCCTGGCTCACGCGCCACCAGCGCTGGGGTTCGCCGCTCTATTTGGCAGGCGAGAGCTACGGCACCACACGCGGCGCAGCGCTGGCCGACAAGCTGGCCACGATGGGCATCACGCTCACAGGCGTGATCCTCATCTCCTGCGCCATGGACTTGCAAAGCATCGTCTTTGCACCGGCCAACGATCTGCCTTACTCACTCTTCTTGCCCGCATTTGCTAACGTTTCACAATACCATGGTCTGTTGAAAGGTTCGCATGCAGCCAGCCCCGAGACAGCGCGCGCTGCGGCCGAAGACTTTGTGGGTGACTACACAGCAGCGCTCATTCACGGCGCACGACTGAGCCAAAAAGAGCGTAGCCGCGTGGCCAAGCGTTTGTCGGAGCTGACGGGTTTGCAACAAACCCTCATCGAAGAGAAGAACCTGCGCATCAGCGACCAGACCTATTTTTTCGAAGCTTTGCGCGACAAAGGCCGCATCGTGGGTCGTTTGGAGGCGCGCGCCACTGGCCCCATGGCCGCCAGCCGCACACGAGAGTGGGAATTCGACCCTGGCATCGAGGCCATTGAAGGCCCTTACGCCATGGCCGCCATGGCCTATTTCAACGGCGTGCTGAACATTGGCATCGAGCAGCGCTACGAAGTGCTGTCAATGGAAGTGAACATGGGCTGGAACTGGCAACGCGGAGGCGAAGGCAAAGCCGACCGCATGGGCTACGCCAGCACCAGCCCCGATTTGGCTCGTGCTCTGCGCCGCAATCCCAACTTGAAAGTTTTTGTTGCCAGCGGCCGCTACGACCTGGGCACGCCCTACAGCGCCAGCGACTGGTCGTTGGCGCAACTGGACGCCCCGGCCGGTGTGCTGGCCCGCGTGCAGCACCACTACTACGACGCCGGGCACATGATGTACACCCGCAGCGCCGATTTGAAGAAGCTCAAGGCTGACTTGGCAGCCTGGTTGAAGTAAGTCGCCACGGCCAAAGCGCGGCCAAAGTGCGGTTCCAGCCGCGCAATAGTTGATCTGCCAGTTCGCACTTGACCCACGCTTTCCATGCAAGTCCGCCCCCTCATTCCTGCCGACGCTGCCGCCTTCAAGGCCCTGCGTTTGCGCGGCTTGCTCGAATGCCCCAGCGCTTTTGCGTCCAGCTTTGAAGAAGAAGAAGGTGACACGCTGCACGCCATCGCCCAGCGTTTGGCGCCCCAGCCCAACCGCGCTGTGTTTGGTGCCTTTGACGCCGATCAATTGGTGGGTTTGTTGGGCCTCGCCCGAGAGAACATGCGCAAGCTCGCGCACAAGGGTTTTGTGTGGGGCGTCTACGTGGCGCCTGAGGCGCGTGGCCAGGGCGTGGGTGGCGAGCTCGTGGGCCGTGCGTTGAACTATGCCAAGTTAACGCTTGACCTGAGGCAAGTGAATTTGGGCGTGAATGTGAACAACGCGGCGGCCATAGCGCTGTACGAGCGCCACGGCTTCAAAGCTTTCGGCACCGAACGTGGTTTCATGATGCTGGAGGGACAAGCGCACGACGAGCTGCACATGGCTTGCGTGCTGGAGTGACCCGCTGATCTGACCGCTTCGCAGCTCGGCCTCAGCCCTCGCGGTTACGTGCCCGAACGGCCTCGCGGCGCGACTCAATGGCGTGGGCGCTGACCTGGGTATTGAACTCGCGCCCCCGTGTTTTCTCAAGCGTTAAACCCTGACCAAAGGGCAGTGCAAAACCATCGCGAATGATGGCCTTGTAGCGCACCAGCATCTCAGGCAGGGCGCCGAGCATGTCGACGGCCAAGGCGCGGGCCTCGTCAAGCAAGGCGTCGGCGGTCACCACGCGGTTGACGAAACCCCAGGCAGCCGCCTGTTCCGCGCTCACCCAACGTGCTGAGAAGCTCACCTCGCGCGCACGATAGATGCCGATCGCGCGACTGAGTTTTTGCGACAAACCCCAGCCGGGGGCTACGCCGATGCGGGCGTGGGTGTCGGCAAAACGCGCCGTGGGGCTGGCGAGCAAAACGTCGCAGGCCAGGGCGAGCTCGAAGCCGCCGGTGACGGCAGCGCCGTTGATGGCGCCGATCACCGGGCCGCTGAAGCGTTCGATCGATTCGACAGGGTCATGTTTTGCCACGCCGCTGTCGCCTTCACCCAGGCTGCCTTGGCCTGAGCCCAGCTCTTTCAAATCCAAGCCCGCGCAGAAAGCCCGGCCCGCGCCTGTGAGGATCAAGGCGCGCACGTCAGGGTCGGCTTCCAGCGCGTCCACAGCTTGCGCCAGCTCGGCCATCAAAGCACGTGACAACGCGTTCAACGCCTGGGGGCGGTTGAGCGTGAGCACGGCGTAGCCGGCGGCGTGTTTTTCGATCGTGACGAGGGGTTCGGTCATGGCGTTAATACTCATGTGAAAGGTTAAGCGTCGCGTATATCTGCAACCGCTTTGACGCCAAAGTCGGCGCGCTTCAAATAACCAATGACCTTGGCCGCTGCTGCGGCCGGTGAATCGAGCAAGCCGCCTTCCTTCAAGCGCGCAAACCGGGCGCGCTCGGGGAAGAGGCTGGCGTCGGCGCTGCGCAATTGGCCTTGCATGTCGGTGTCGATCACACCAGGTGCGAGCGACACCACGCGCGCGCCGTTTTCAATCGCGGCCTCTTCCAGGGCCAGCGCGCGGGCCAAGTGGTCCATGCCCGCTTTGGCAGCGCAGTAAGACACGCTGCCTGCCATCGCGTTGCGCCCCAGGCCTGACGAGATCAGCAGCACCTTGCGCGGCACCCACCACGTGGCGGTGGCGCGCAGGAAGGCAGCCGTGAGCAACAGGGGTGCTTCGACACCCACCCGCATGGCGTTGCTGAGCTCAGCGGCGTTGCCAGCGCGCAGCGGTGATGGCGTGGCCACCACGCCGGCGTTGTTGATGAGCGTGAGGCTTGCCAGCGTGGCGGGGTCCCGTGCCACGAGCCAGTCGTGCAAGCGCTTTGCCACGCTCGCGGCGTCGGCCAAGTCGCAGCGCCACTGTTCGACGGTGCTGGGCAAGAGGGGTGAGGTCTGACGGGCCAGCGAGACAACCTGATGGCCTTCTTCGGACAACTTCTGGGCCATGGCCAGTCCCAGCCCACGAGACGCGCCAGTGATGAGAGTGAGGTGCTTTTTCATGTCTCTTTGAAATTTCAAACCGTGCTGCGTGTCGCGGTTTTGGCTGTGGCCCTGACCGCAGCCCGATGCGAAACGGCTGGTGGCGTTGATGGCGCCAACATCTGCGCGTAAGTGACCTGCGCGCCGGCCAAGAAGTTGTCCACCACGCGCGACACATGGTCCATGAAGTCAACCTTGATGCGCGCGCCGTAAACATGCTGGCGCACAGCGGTGTAGAAAAAACCACCGTGCAGACTCCATACAAATTCGAGCTCTTCTTCACTGATCACTTGCAGACGCTTGCCCAGACCGCAGGCGTGGCGCATTTCGCGGCACATCACGGGCAACAACTCGCGGCGCACGAGCTGGATGTAGCGTCGGTTGAGCGTGGGTTCAGCCAAACCGGCATGCATGTAAATGCGTATCCACTCGGGCCGATAGGTGGCCAAGGAATATTGCCTGTAAAACGCGATGAGCCTGTCGCGCAGGGGCGTGGCGCGGTCTTGCAACAGGGCCACCCAGGTTGGGTTCCAGCGGCCTTCAAACACTGTTTGGTAGACCTTCTCCACCAAGGCTTGTTTGTTGGCAAAGTAGCGGTACAGCAAAGGCTGCGTGATGCCCAACCGCTTGGAGAGTTCGCGCGTTTGGCCCGAGAACCCGACCTCTGAAAAATAGGCGATCGCGCCTTCAATGATCAATTGCTCGCGCTCGGCAGAAGGCAGGCGCAGCCGGGCCGAAGCCGGGGCTGTTGAATTGATTTTGCGGGGCGCCGCAGGCTTGGTTTTGTTCACGGCATTGATGTTAAGCGTCGACTTTGTTCACTCGAATGTGTGCTCAAACGCGCGCTCAAACATGCGCTCAACTGATCATCCTTGCACCAGCTCAATGGCGCCGGACGCCGCTGCACGAAACACAGCTTCCAGCGCGCTCACGTTGGCCACCATTTGCGCCTGAGGCACGGGGTAGGGCGCGTGGCTCAGCGCGGCGTCAGCAAAGGCTTCGAGGTTGTTGAGCACGGCCGGTGCCGGGGGCATGTCGACGGTGGTCAAAGCGTGACCTCGAAGATGAGTCGTGAGTGTCCAGCCCTCTGGCGCTTCGGGGTGCGTTTTGTCCCGTACCTCGGCCCAGCCCAGCGAGCCATAAACCGCAAAACGGCCGGCAAAGGGCGTGGCCAAGATGGCGCTGATGAGCGCGTGGCCGCCTTGTTTGAAAGTCACCAGGGCCGCCAAGGTATCGCCGTTGCTCAGACCGCTGCCCAACTGACGCACGCTGCAACGCACGGTGTCTGCAGGGCCAAAAACGCCAATGGCCAGGTCGAGCAAATGCACCCCCGTGGCCGTCATGGGGCCAGCGGGCGCTTCTTTGCCAGACAGGCGCCAGTTGTCTGGCGCCATGGTCAAAAACTTGTCCTGGCTGAAGTTGGCCTCGACTTGCAGCGGTGTGCCCAACGCGCCGTTGTGCAGCAAACGCATGACTTCCATGATGGGCGGCTCGAAGCGTTTTTCATGCCCCACGGCCAGCGCCACACCGGCCACGTTCACAGCGTCGACAGCACGCAGCACATCGGCGCGCGACATCGACAAAGGCTTTTCACAGAACACGTGCTTGCCCGCTTTGGCAGCGGCCACGATCTGGTCGGTGTGTTGTGTGTGTGGTGTGCACAGCACCACGCCCTGCACAGCGCGGTCGCGCAGCACTTCGTCGAGCGTGGATGAAAACGCCAGGCCTTGTTCGGCTGCAAAAATGCGCCCCGCTTCGCTCACATCGGCGACCCGCACCACACGCAGCTTTTGGCTGCTGGCCAAGTGGCCCACGATGACGCGCCCCCACCAACCCAGGCCAATGACGGCGACTTGCAACATCAGTGCGCTGGCGGTGTTTTAACGCGCGAAGTGACGCTTGACGTGACGCAAACGACCATCACTCCGCCTTGATGTTGTTGTCGGCTACCAGCTTGCTGTACTTGGCGTGTTCTGCGGCTAAAAAGGCGCGGAACTCGTCTTGCGTGCTGGTGCGCGCCTGCACGCCCAGGCCGGCAAACTTCTCTTTCAAGTCGGCGTCGGTCATGACCTTGGCCAAGCCGTTGCGATAGCTCTCGACCAAGGCCGCAGGCGTGTTGGCGGGCAAGAAAATGCCCCACCAGTTTTCAGCCACCAGGCCCTGCACACCGCCCTCGGCAAACGTGGGGATGTCGGGGAACAAAGGTGAACGCACGCTGCTGGTGATGGCCAGCGCGCGCAGACGGCCCGTCTTGATGAACTGCACCACGGGCAGGGCGTCAGAGATCATGAATTCGATCTGGCCGCCGAGCAAGTCATTCACCGCTTGGCCACCGCCTTTGTAGGGCACGTTCACAAGCTTGATCTGCGCCTGGCGCATCAGCAATTCCGTCGACAAGTGCGACAAGCTGCCCGGCCCGCTGGTACCGAATGAAATGCTGTCGGGCTTGGCCTTGGCGGCGGCCACCAGGTCGCGCAAGGACTTGTATGGCGAGTGGGCAGGAACGCACAAGATGTTGGGGCCGGTGGCCGTGAGCGCGACGGGGATGAAGTCGCGCTCAACGACGTAGGGCACTTTGCTGATCATGGGGTTCACGCCTGCGGGCCCGAGGTTGCCGAGCACCATGGTGTAGCC
>JAYVRO010000337.1:0-4899 GCA_043776165.1 Rubrivivax sp.
GAAGGTACCGAGGTAGTGACCTGTGGTGCAAACCCACCAGCCGGCACCACCGTCAAATCGGCCATCAAAGTGACTGCCAAAAAAGATGTCGGGGCGGCGTTCCAAGTCAGGAAAGGCGGCTTGCAAGGGGTCGAAAAAATCTTGCTGCACGGCCTGCGCGCCGCTCAACAGGTTGATGGGATGGCCCACGTGCCACTGGCAGTCTGAAGCGAGTAAGGTCGAACATGCAGCAGGCGTGCCGGCGCCGGGCGCAGCACTCAAAAACTGCCAGACAAGCTGTTTGGCATGGGCCAGTTGTTGGGCGTCGGTGGTGGCTTGTGGCGTGCTCATGTTGGGTTTGAATAGGTATGCAGGGCCGAAGTTTAGTCAGTTCCGCACTAGGGAAACCCCGCATCTGACGCGCTGGACAATCCGCCAACATTGCATACGTATGCGTTTTTAACGCGCTCAGGAGTGTGCCCCGTGATCCGATACCTCAAACGCGGCAAAGACGCCGCAACCCTGGCCCAGGCTGATGCCACTGTGCGCGCCACCGTCGAGGCCATTTTGCAGAACGTGCAAGAGCGCGGTGACGAGGCCGTGCGCGCTTACTCGCGCCAGTTTGACCAATGGGACCCGGCCGACTTTCGCCTGAACCGCGCCGACATTGAAGCCGCCGTGAACAAGCTCAGCGCGCGGGAAACCGAAGACATCCAATTCGCGCAAAAGCAGATCCGCCACTTTGCCCAGGTGCAGCGCGCCAGCATGCTGGATGTCGAGGTGGAAACGCTGCCCGGTGTCGTGCTGGGCCACAAACACATCCCCGTGAACGCCGTGGGCTGCTATGTGCCGGGGGGCAAGTACCCCATGATTGCCTCGGCCCACATGAGCGTGCTCACAGCCAAGGTAGCAGGTGTGCAGCGCATCGTTTCTACAGCACCACCTTACCAAGGCGCACCGCATCCGGCCATCGTCGCGGCCATGCACTTTGCTGGCGCCGATGAGATCTTGGTGCTGGGCGGTGTGCAGGCCGTGGCGGCGATGGCCATCGGCACCGACACCGTGAAGGCCGTCGATATGCTGGTGGGCCCGGGCAACATGTTTGTGGCCGAAGCCAAGCGCCAGCTCTATGGCCGCGTGGGCATCGACCTCTTTGCGGGGCCGACAGAAACCTTGGTCATCGCCGACGAGACAGTAGACGCCGAGATGTGCGCCGTTGACTTGTTGGGCCAAGCCGAGCACGGCCCCACGTCACCCGCGGTGCTGCTCACCACCAGTGAAAAATTGGCCCGCGCGACGATGGCCGAGGTGCAGCGCCAGTTGTCCATCCTGCCCACCGCAGGCATTGCGCGCCAGGCCTGGGAGGAATGCGGCGAAGTCATCGTGTGCGACACGGTGGACGAGATGATTGCCACGGCCGACGACCTGGCCAGCGAGCATGTGCAGGTCATGACGGCTGACCCCGAACTGTTTTTGCGTCGCATGACTAACTACGGCGCGCTCTTTTTGGGCCCACGCACCAACGTGAGTTTTGGCGACAAGGTCATCGGCACCAACCACACACTGCCGACCAAGAAGAACGCGCGCTACACGGGCGGTTTGTGGGTCGGCAAATTCTTGAAGACCTGCACCTACCAGCGTGTGCTCACCGACGCTGCCAGCGCCGCCGTGGGCGAAGTCTGCTCGCGCCTTTGCCACATGGAAAACTTTGCCGGCCACGGCGAACAAGCCAACTTGCGCGTGCGCCGCTATGGGCAGCGTGATGTGGCTTGGTACGAGCCGGTCCCGGCCCCGGCCCTTCCCCTGGCAGGGGGAGGCCGGTGACCGCATGAAAGCAGCGGTCACCTCATTTGACGTGGCGCGTTTGGCGCAGGTGTCGCAAAGCGCCGTGAGCCGCACCTTCACGCCCGGTGCGAGCGTGTCTGAGCTCACCAAACGGCGCGTTCTGGAAGCCGCGCGCAAGCTCGGGTACCGGCCCAACGCGCATGCGCGCAGCCTCATCACCAAGCGCTCGCGCATCATTGGTTTGGTGCTCTCACAGCTTGAAAATTTGTTCTACCCCGTGGCACTTGAAAAACTCGCTCAGCGCTTGCAGCGCGACGGCTATCACGTGTTGCTGTTTGTGGGTGACAACACCAATGCTGACGAGCTGGTGGGCGAGATCTTGCAATACCACGTGGACGGCATCGTGCTGGCCGCCACCACGCTCTCATCGGGCCTGGCGCGCCAGTGCGCCGATGCCAGCATTCCCGTGGTGCTCTTCAACCGCGTGATGGCCGCTGGCAGCGGCGGCGCTGTCAGCTCGGTGCGCTCAGACAACGTGCGCGGTGGCCAGGCTGTGGCGCGCTACCTGGTCGATACCGGCCACCAGCGCATGGCCTACATCGCGGGCCATGAAGAGTCATCTACCAACCTCGAACGTGAACGTGGCCTGCGCGAAGGCTTGGCACAAAGTGGCCAGCGCATCTGGGCGCGCGGCGTGGGCAACTACAGCCACGCGCAAGCGAGCATGGCCACGCGCGAGCTGTTTGCCGGGCGCGTTGACAAACCACTTGAGCGACCCGACGCTGTTTTTGTGGCCAGCGACCACATGGCCTTTGCGGTGATGGACACCCTGCGCCATGAGCTGGGCCTGCGCGTGCCGCAAGACGTGTCGGTGGTGGGTTTTGACAACGTGCCGCAAGCCGCCTGGGGCAGCTATTTGCTGACCACCGTTGAGCAACCCGTGGAGCCCATGATCGAAGCCACGGTGAGCCTGCTGCAAAACTACCTGCGCGACGATGAGATCACGCCCAGTGAAAACGTCATCGTGCCGGTGCAACTGGTGATACGCGGCAGTGTGCGCAGCGGTGTGAGCAAGGCTGTGAGCGACAGGCCTGCGGCCGCCGCCAGCGTCACCAAACGACAGAAACCATGAAGGGTTTTGACGCGGAGTTCCGCGACCTGGACCACTACATCCGCGCCATCACCGAGCGCATCTGGGAGGGCCGTCGCCTGGACGACATCCAGCGCTATTACAGCCCCGACTGTGCGGTGGAAACACCCAGCGGCGTGAGCGTTGGTGTGATGCCCGTCATCGAGGGCACGCGCGCCACCCTGGTCGCCTTCCCCGACCGCCGTTTGTTGGCTGAAGACGTGATCGAGTCGGGCAATCACGAGACGGGTTTTTTATCATCGCACCGCATCCTCAGCCCCATGACCCATGCCGGGCCCGGGGCCTTTGGCGCACCCAGCTTCAAACCTGTGTTCGCCCGCACCATTGCTGACTGCGTGTGCATCAACAACCGCATCGTGCACGAATGGCTGGTGCGCGACCAAGCCGCCATCGCGCGCCAGATTGGCCTGCACGAGAGCGAACTGGCGCAGCGCTGGTTGAACGAGCGCGGCGCCTTTACCAAGCCCGCCATGCCCGCCGCGCCCGCGCCCTATGCGTCGCACATTGACCGCAGTGCGCTGGCGCAGGCCTATGCACAAACCTACGAACAACTGTGGTGCGGCCCAGGCAGCCGCGACGCTGAAGCCGTCTTGTTAACCACCCACATGAGTGATGTTATCGCCGCCCTGCCCGGTGGCCAAACAAGTGGCGGTGTGCGCGCCCTGGCGGCCTATTGGCAAGACATGCGGCAAGCTTTTCCGACAGGCCGCTTCACGCTGGAACACCTGGCGGTGAACCAGCGGCCCCTGGGCGAGCACGACAGCAAAACCGTCGTCGCCATGCGTTGGCGGCTGCAAGCGCAGCACCTTGGCGGCACCCGATACGGCAGCGCAACAGGGCGCGATGTAGAGGTGCTGGGCATCTCACATGCCGAGTTGGAACAGGGTCGCGTGGCGCGCGAATGGTTGCTCATCGACGACGTGGCCTTGTGGATGCAAGTGTTGCAAGCCCGGGCCGTGTGAGCGCTGTGATGCAACGCCGCACGCTCATGCGAGCCACGCTGGCAGCGGCCAGCGGTTGGTCTGTGCCTGCTGCGAGGGCTGCGCCTCCAACCGAACCTGCATCGCAACCCACGGCACGACTCGCCACCGTTGTAGCCTGCCCTGCCATCAGCGCGCAAGGCCATGTGCACCTCATCGGCAACAGTTTTCCGGCTTTGCAACACATAGCGCGCGTGACCGAGCGATGTACGCGTCCAGGCCTCAAAGTGGCCTTCAAACTCACGCCGCAAGCGCGCACCGAAACCGAGCAAGCTTTTGCCAGCGCGGGGGTGTCGCCCTTTGACGCGGCCGTGGTGTCGATGGGCGTGTTCAGCAACCTTTACAGCCGCCGTGAGTTGTTCGCCATGACGGCCTTGGTAGAGAAATACGCCGCACGTTACCGAATTGAAGAACGCATGCTGGTGCGGGTGGATGGCCAAGTGATGGCCATCGCCTTCATGCAAAACACGCAGAACCTGTACTACCGCCAAGACCTCTTTGAGCGCCACCGTCTGAACGTGCCCAGCACCTACGCTGAAATGCTGTCGGTCGCCGCGCAATTGCGCACGCTTCAGAGCGACATGCCCGCACCCGTGGCGCAGTGTTTTGGCAAGGGCTTTGACATCGCCACCGAGTTCACCAATGTGCTGGCCAGTTTGGGCGGGCGTTACTTCGAGCCCAGTTCTGCCGCGCCCGCTTTTCATGGCCCACTGGGGGTGCAGGCGGTCGAGACGCTGCGCTCGGTGCTGCCTTTCATGTCGCCCAACGCTTTGGCATCCAACGCCGACGATGTCATGAACCAGTTGCAGCAAGGCCGCGCTGCCATGGGCGTGTTGTGGGCCAGCCGCGCGTCACGCATGGACGACCCCCTGGCCTCCAAAGTGGTGGGCAAGATGGCCTTCGCCGCCGCACCCGCAGCGCGGGCCGGCGGCAAAAGCGCCGCGCACCTGTGGTGGGACGGCGTGGTCCTGCCCCGGCGCAGCGCTGCGCCTCGCGACACTGTGT
>JAYVRO010000338.1:0-18118 GCA_043776165.1 Rubrivivax sp.
TGAAGACCAACAAAGCCGCGATCGACAGCGCCGGCAACAAGGACACAAAGAGCTGCGACGACACCGCGCCTTTGGGCAAACCGGCATCGCGCAAACCGGCCCACAAGCCGCTGACGGCGTTTGAACCTGTGGGCGCCAAGGCCTTTGACAACGCCGGCAATTCAACGTGCCGCTCGCTCTCGGGCAAGGGTGGCGCCAGGTGCGGCTTCCACTTGGCCACAATGATCACGTAGCCCACATACAAGGCGGCCAACATGAGGCCAGGGAAAAAAGCCCCGGCGTACAGCTTGACCACCGAAACACCTGCCGTGGCACCGTAAACGATGAGCAAGACCGATGGCGGAATCAAGATGCCCAGACACCCGCCAGCGGTGATGGCCCCGGCCGAGAGCTGCACGCTGTAACCGGCACGCAGCATGGCGGGCAGGGCCAGCAGGCCCATCAAGGTGACCACTGCGCCAACGATGCCGGTGGCGGTAGCGAAGATGGCACAGGTGACGATGGTGGCCACGGCCAAGGCGCCGGGCACCCGTGCCAGCGACAAGTGCAGGCTCTTGAAGAGCTTGTCGATGAGGTTGGCGCGTTCGACCAAATAACCCATGAAGACGAAGAGCGGAATGGCGATGAGCACGTCGTTGCTCATCACCGAATAGGCGCGTTGCACCATCAGGTCCAGGATCTGGCGCGTGGCAATTTCAGGGTTCACCGTGCGATAGGCCAGCCAGCCGAAGAACATGCCCATGCCCATCAGCGTGAACGCGGTGGGGAAGCCGAGCATGATGGCCACCACGATGAGCGCCAACATCAGCAAGCCCAGGCTGCCCAAGTCGGCACGGCTCAGGTGGCCGTCCATGAAGTTGGACCACGGCGTGAAGACCAGCACCACCAACAAGATGAGGGCCATCAGCGAAAAGCCGAACCAGAGTTCTTTTTTGATTTTCATGGGGCACTCCTGTGCGCGGGCTTGGCTGTCACGTATTGATCGAGCTTGGCGATGTCTTCGTCTTTCACGTTGACCATCACCTTGAGCTTGTCGACGTCCACTTCGACCACGTCTTCTGCGCGCGAAGGCCACTCACCGGTCTGAATGCAGAGCACGCAGCGAATGATTTCGACGATGCCCTGCAAAAACAAGATCGCACCTGCCAGCGGCATGATGGTCTTGAAGGGGTAGACCGGCGGGCCGTCGGAGCTGACGCTGGAATGCTCCAGCATGGTCCAGCTGTCAGCGGCATAAAAGTAGCCGGCGTAAGTGAGCGCAAAGACGCCGGGCAGGAAGAAGAGGATGAAAAGAATCAGGTCGATGATGGCCTGCGTGCGGGGCTCAAAAAAGCTGTAAAGCACGTCACCACGCACATGGCCGTTTTTGGCCAAGGTGTAGGCCCCCGCCATCATGAAAATGGTGCCGTACATCATGATCATCACGTCGAAGGCCCAGGAATGTGGTGCATCGAGCGCGTAGCGCGAGAACACTTCCCAGCTGATCATGGCGGTGAGCGCCACGATCAACCAGGAGAAGGCCTGGCCAGCGAAAGTGCTGATCTTGTCAATGGTTAACAGTAGTTTTTGCATGGCCTGGCCTGCTCAAAAGAAACAGCCACCTGGAGGATGCCCAGGTGGCTTGTGAAGCCCGGGCGGCACGACGAACGTGCGCCCAGCGCTTTGGCTTGCGCTGCCTCAGGCCTTCTTGGGTTCGGCCTTCTTGGCGCCAAAGAAGTGGCTCACCGCCATGCGACGGCTGACGATGGTGTCTTGGTCCCACTTCACGGCGCGCTCTGCAAAGGCCTTTTGTGATTCAACGATTTCTTTGAACAAGGCGTTTTCGGCCGACTTCTTGGCCAGGATGGCTTCCCACAAATTCAGCTGCACTTGCAGCACCGAATCGGGCGTCTTGTAGAACTTGACCTTGTCCTTGGTCTGCAACTCGATGTAGTCCTTGGAGTAGCGGTCAATCGCCTTCCAGGACATGTCGGCCGACGAGGCTTCCACGGCGCCAGCAATGATGGCTTTCATCTTGGGTGGCAGCGCGTCGAGCTTGGGCTTGTTGAACATGATCTCAAAGGTCTCGGCACTTTGGTGATAGCTCTGCAACATGCAGATCTTTGAGACATCAGGGAAGCCCAGCAGGCGGTCCGACGTGGCGTTGTTGAACTCGGCCGCGTCAAGCAAACCGCGGTCCATGGCCGGCACAATTTCGCCACCGGGCAGCGCGTTCACGGCCGCGCCCATGGCCGTGAAGAGATCAATCGCCAAACCGTTGGTGCGGTACTTCAGGCCCTTGAAGTCTTCGGCCTTGGTGATGGGCTTTTTGAACCAACCCAGGGGCTGTGTCGCCATCGGGCCATACAAGAAAGACTGCACCGTGGTGATGCCGATCGAGGCGTACAGCTTGGCCAGCAGCTCGATGCCACCGCCGTATTTGTGCCATGACAAGAGCATGTTGGCGTCCATGCCAAAGGCCGGGCCAGAGTTCCACAGCGCCAGCGCGTTTTGTTTGCCGTAGTGATAGCCCAGCACACCGTGGCCGCCATCGAGCGTGCCCTTGGACACGGCTTCGAGCAAGCCAAAAGCAGGCACCACTGAGCCGGCGGGCAGCACTTCAATCTTCAAGTCACCACCGGTCATGTCATTGACCTTCTTGGCGAAGTCGAGCGCGTACTCGTGGAAGATGTCTTTGGCAGGCCAGGTGCTTTGGAATCGCAGGCTCGTGGCGCCTTGCGCTTTGACGATGGCAGGGGCGGCCATGGCGCCGACACCGGCAGTCGCCGCAGCGGCTGAACGCAGGAAACTGCGGCGCAGAGAAGGCTTCTTGGATTCGGTCATGTTTGTCTCCGGCGCACTTGGGATGGCGCTTATCAGGGTGAAGGACGTGGGTGAAGGACGTGGGTGAAGGACGGGTAGAAAGACAGGTTGAATGCTGTGCCACTGCGGGCACTCACGAACTGTGGGCGATTGGCGCGTTTGCAGCCACTCGGTCTTACCCGAGAAGGCTAGCGCCAAGTTGTCTTTCAGCGCTACGCATTTCCCACAGGGGCAACAAACGGTGGCGCAACGCGAAGTCCAGCGTCACCAAACTGGCGTCCACCGTCATGGCTGGCGTGGCGGCCAGGGCCAACGCCTCGGCCACGGGCAGCAGCTGAAAGTTGGCCACTTCACCGTCTTGGTTGGTGGGGTTGTCGCCAGGGTCCAGGCGCAGATCAAAACTGTGCAGATGTTCGTACTGAAAGCCTTCAGCAACGGGGCGCATTAAACGCAGCACACGGCCGGGCACGGCACGCTGCATTTGCTGCTCCGTCAAGTCGGCCTCCTCCCAGCCTTCGCGCACCAGCGCTTGCAGCGGCGTTTGGCCAACGGCCACGCCGCCACCAATGAGGTTGTCAAAAAGCCCCGGGTCGGTGGCTTTGTGTGGCGAGCGCTGGGCAATCCACAGGTGCGTGGCCCGCCCAGCCGCATCGGCCAAGTAACCCGTGGCGTGGGCGCCCAAGGTCAGCGCGCCCCAAAAGCGCATGGCGGCGCGCTCCATGTGGGCGAGTGGCTGGCCCGTGGCGGGGTTCAGCAAGGGAAAAGTTTCGTCGCGCCAAGCGCGCACCAGGCCTTGGCCTCGCAGCGCCGTATTGACAACGGCCAAGGCCGCACCGTGCCGCGTCATGTCGGTGTGCAGCACGATGGCGCTGCCACGCAAGGTGAGCCACTGCGGGTAGGGCGCCAGCGCGTGCAAGTGCTCGCGATCAACGGAGCCCACAGCCGCCTCACCAACAAAAAACGGCACGCGCCGCGCCAGCGCTTGGCGCGCCACTTCGGGCGAAGCCGCTTGCAGCGCCGCCCAAATCACCGTGCGCCCTGCGCCAAGGCTTTGATCATGATGGCGGCCAGGGCGCGCATGCCTGCGCTCAGTGGCGGGTGGTCTTTGACGCGCTGCCAAAACTGCAATGCCACCGGACGCGCTGCGCTTTGCAAATCGATGGGTTGAGGCTCAAAGGAATACCAATCAAGCTCACCACTGCCTGGGTTGGGGCGCCAGCGCATGGGCAGCATGTCGTACAGCGGTGCCAGCGTGAAGCGGCCGCGCGCAATGTCTTCGCGCTGCACGGCCAAACTGAGGTTGCCGAAGTGCATGTCTGAATTGCCAATGAGCCGACCGAATTGCATCAGCGCGCGCACCTGTGCGCCGGCTTGCGCCGGCAAGCGCTTTTGCTTCACAAGCACGTCGCAGCTCGACGCCCAATTGCCAAAGTAGCCGGGCACAAAAGCTTCGTGCACGGCATGCAAGGGCACAACGTGGCTGCGGCCATGCGCACCGCAGCGATCAAACCGTGTCGACTCCAAATAGGTGCGCTTGGCCGTTTCGTGAATGCGGGTTTGGGCCACTGCCACACCCGTTTCGCCCAACAGCTGCAGCGCCAGCGCCTCGGCGTGAAGCAGGTCGTGCCAGCGCTCGCCAAAGGGCGTGCCGCGCGGCGGCGTGAACTTCACAAGCACCGCTTGGCCCCCGTCGGCGCTGGGGCGGCGGGCCAGAAATTTGGGCTGCTCGCCACCTGCTGACGAACCCCAGTGGCCCGTCGCATTCACGTCTTCGGCCAAGCTGTCGTGATCCAGCAGCGGCAAAGGGTTGGCCATGGGCTCACCCAGCACGATGGCGCCCGGGCCATCGGGTGTGTGCAGGGCCGCAAACAGCACTTGTTCGAGCGACCATCGCTCGGGCAAATGGGGCAGCCCGTGAATAGATAAACGGCGTGCGATGTTTCGCCCCAAAAAGCCCTCGGTGCGCAGCGGCGCCAAGAACCAGGGCGAGAGGCTGCGGCGCAGCACATCAAGGCCATCTGCTTGCACATGCAACTGGTCGCCATGCAAAAAACTGAGCTGGCCCCAGTGCTGCTCGGCGCCGTCTTCGTCAACCCAGTACAAAGGCTGTTGCGCAGCAGCGCCCATGATGGCTTTTGGCAGTGCATAGCGGGTAGAACGCCCGCTGCCCAGCACAACAATTTGCGCCGCCATGTCGGTGAGTAAACGCGACACCGTTGGCTGGCTACGCGCCAAAAGAGCCTGCAATTGGCCCGAGGTACTGGCGCCTTGCTCGGCGAGCACAGCGGCCACGGTAGCGAGCACGGGATCACTCATTCTTGGACGCCAGGAGCAAGGGCTCAGTGGCCTGAAATGGAGGTGGAACGAATACTAAATGAATAGATGATGAATAGATATTTTGCAGCCAATTTTGGACCAAAGATGTGGCGCGCGACGAGTGGCGCTCATCAAGTAGCGCCCTGCGCGCGCCACTGCTGCATCAAGCCGTCCCACTTGGCGCGTGCTGCCACCAAGTGCTTGGCCTTGACATGGCCATAACCCCGGATGTCTTCGGGGATGCGCGCGATGTCGGTGGCAAGTGCGAGGTTGGCATCGTCCAAGCCCGCCAGCAGCTCGTTGATGCCCGCTTCGTATTGGGTGATCAAGGCGCGCTCGGTCTTGCGCTCTTCGCTGTAGCCAAAGACATCCAACGCCGTGCCGCGCAGACCTTTCAGTCGCGCGAGAACACCAAACACGTGGCGCATCCAGGGCCCAAATTCGCTCTTCAGCAATTCGCCCTTCATGTTCTTCTTGGCCGTGAGCGGAGGCGCCAGGTGGTGCACCACTTTGTAGTCGCCTTCAAACATGCCGGCAATCTTGGCGGTGAACGCGGCGTCGGTGTGCAAGCGCGCCACTTCGTACTCGTCTTTGAAGGCCATCAGCTTGAATAGATAGCGCGCCACCGCTTGACTGAGCTTGCTGCTCTTGCCGAGCTTGGCTTCAACCGCCTGCACTTTGTCAACAAAGGCTTTGTACTGCGCGGCGTAGGCAGCGTTTTGGTAGCCAGTAAGAAAGTCCACGCGCTTGGCGACCATCTCGGCCAGCGCGGGCTTCTTCACAAACTCAATGACCTGACGCGCAGCAAAGAGTGCTCGCACTTCAGCCAAATCAACGGCACATCGGCGGCCCCACTCGAACGCCGCCTTGTTGTTGTCGACCTGCACGCCGTTGAGCTCGAGCGCGCGCAAAACCGCTGCCGACGACACCGGAATGCGCCCTTGCTGCCAGGCATAACCCAGCAACAACGGGTTGGTGTAAATCGAGTCACCCAAGAGTTGCAGCGCCACTTCTTCGGCGTCAAAAGCACCCACCAGATCCTGGCCCACGCTGGTGCGAATGGCGGTTTCGCAGTTGCCACCTGGGGCTTGCCAATCGGGGTCCTTGACGAAGGACGCCGTGGGCGTGCCGTGCGTGTTCAGCGCCACATAGGTGCGGCCCGGCTGCATCACCGTCATGGTGTATTTGTTGGCCGCCACGATGCTGTCGCAAGCGATCACAAGGTCCGCTTTGGCGGTATCCACCTTGCTCGTGTGGATGCGGTCGGGGCTGTTGGCAATTTGGATGTGGCTCCAGGTGGCGCCGCCTTTTTGCGCCAAGCCGCCGCTGTCTTGCGTGACCACGCCTTTGCCTTCCAGGTGCGCAGCCATGCCCAGCAATTGGCCGATGGTGATGACGCCCGTGCCGCCCACGCCGGCCACCACGATGCCCCAGGCTTTTTCAGCCAAAGGCATGGTCGGCTCGGGGATGGGCGGCAGGGTTGACAAGTCACCGCGCTTCTCTTTTTTGGGCTTCTTGAGCGTGCCGCCTTCCACCGTGACGAAGCTCGGACAAAAACCTTTCACGCAGGAATAGTCTTTGTTGCACGTGCTCTGATTGATGCGCCGCTTGCGCCCGAATTCCGTCTCCAGCGGCTCCACCGACAAGCAGTTGCTTTGGGTAGAGCAGTCGCCACAGCCTTCGCACACCAGCTCGTTGATGACCACGTTTTTGGCCGGGTTGACCATCTTGCCGCGCTTGCGGCGGCGACGCTTTTCAGTCGCGCAGGTCTGGTCGTAAATGATGGCCGTGACGCCGGGCAACTCACGCAATTCACGCTGGATGCGGTCCATCTCATCACGATGAAAAACAGTGACGCCTGGCTCCAAAGTGGCGGAGTCGTATTTTTCAGGGTCGTCGCTCACGATGACGAGTTTGGCGATGCCTTCAGCCACCAAACTCTTCATGATCTGCAGGGTGCTGTGGCCTTCGGGGCGCTCGCCCACTTGTTGGCCGCCGGTCATGGCCACTGCGTCGTTGTAGAGCACCTTGTAGGTCATGGTCACACCCGCGGCGATGGCCTGGCGGATGGCCAAGAGGCCGCTGTGAAAGTAAGTGCCGTCCCCCAGGTTGGCAAAGATGTGTTTGTCGGTGGTGAAGGGCGCTTGGCCGACCCAGGGCACACCTTCGCCGCCCATCTGCGTGAAGGTGGTGGTGCTGCGATCCATCCACACGGCCATGAAGTGGCAGCCAATGCCCGCCATGGCGCGTGAGCCTTCGGGCACCTTGGTGCTGGTGTTGTGCGGGCAGCCGCTGCAAAACCAGGGCGCGCGGTCGCCGGTATCGGTGCGCGCTCCACTGAGTTGGCGCTCGCGCGCTTCAACAATCGCCAAACGCTCTTCCATGCGCGCCGCAATGTCGCTGCTCACACCGAGCTTCTTCAAGCGTTTGGCGATAGCGCGCGCCACGATCACGGGTGTCAAATCTGCTTGTGCCCGCAACAGCCAGTTCTGGCTCGGGTTGGCCATGCTCCATTCGCCGCCGGTGTTGTCACCCTCGCGCTCGTCGAACTTGCCCAGCACGTTGGGTCGCACATCACTGCGCCAGTTGTAGAGCTCTTCTTTGAGCTGGTACTCGATGACTTGGCGCTTTTCTTCGACCACCAAAATTTCTTGCAAGCCTTGCGCAAAAGCGCGTGTGATGTTGGCTTCAAGCGGCCAGACGACATTGACTTTGTGCACACGGATGCCAATGGCACGGCAGGTGTCGTCGTCCAGGCCAAGGTCGGTTAACGCTTGACGTGTGTCGTTGTAGGCCTTGCCACTGGCGATGATGCCAAAGCGGTCGTTCGGGCCTTCAATGACGTTGTAGTTGAGCTTGTTGGCCCGTACATACGCCAGCGCCGCGTACCACTTGTAGTCCATCAAGCGCGCTTCTTGTTCCAGCGCAGGATCGGGCCACCGGATGTGCAGACCGCCTGGGGGCATGACGAAGTCTTCGGGCATGATGATCTTCACGCGATCTGCGCTCACGTCCACCGAGCTTGACGATTCAACCACTTCTTGAATCGTCTTCATGCCGCTCCAAATGCCCGCAAAGCGGCTCATGGCAAATGCATGCAAGCCCATGTCGAGGATGTCTTGCACGTTGGACGGAAAGAACACCGGCGTGCCGCAGGCCTTGAAAATGTGGTCACTTTGGTGCGCGGCGGTGCTGCTCTTGGCCACGTGGTCGTCGCCAGCAATGGCAATCACGCCACCGTATTTGGCCGTGCCCGCCATGTTGGCGTGTTTGAAGACGTCAGAGCAGCGGTCCACGCCCGGACCCTTGCCATACCAGATGCCAAAAACGCCGTCGAACTTGCGGCTTTGCGGGTAGATGTCGAGCTGCTGTGTGCCCCACACCGCCGTGGCTGCGAGCTCTTCATTCACGCCCGGCTGGAAGACGATGTTGTTGGCCGCGAGGTGCTTCTTGGCCGCGGCTAACGATTGATCATAGGCACCGAGTGGGCTGCCGCGATAACCGCTGACAAAGCCGGCGGTATTGAGCCCCACCAGCGCGTCACGTTGGCGTTGCAACATGGGCAAGCGCACCAGGGCTTGGGTGCCGCTCATGAAAGCGCGGCCAGATTCCAAGGCGTACTTGTCGTCAATCGTGGCGCTTTCCAGCGCTTTGCGAATCGATTCTGGGAGAGGGGCGTTCATGCGGAGGGCACTCCTGGGTGAGGCTGCATTGCGGGCGATCAAAACCAACGGCGAGTTTAGATTCTTGATCGAAGCATGTCTTTTCTTTTAGTGCGCGATAAGGCATGCTCCGCGCATGAATCGTTCGTCACGGACATGATTGGAGAAAGAATGGCGCTCAAAAAGACCTTATCAGGGAAAACCAGCAAGGCCGTCGGGCTGCCTGCGGTAACCCCAACGCCGCTCCCCTCGCCACCAACGCCACCAGCATCGCAGCCGCCGTTGGAGCAGGACATGGCCAGTGGCGAACACGCCGCACTGGACCGCTACGACATTGCCATCTTGAGGGAACTGCAAACCGACGCACGCTTGTCCAACACCGAGTTGGCCGCACGCATCGGTCTGTCGGCCGCGCCGACTTGGCGGCGCGTGAGGTGGCTCGAGCAGCGAGGCATCATCACCGGCTACCGCGCCGAGATCGACCGGCGCAAGATCGGTCTGGGCGTGCTGGCCTTTGTGCGTGTGGACGCCGAACGCAACAACGCCGAAGCCACGCAATCGTTGGAGGACAGCATTCGCCAATTGCCCGAAGTGGTGGCCTGCCATTACATCAGCGGCGCGGGTACGTTTGAGTTGCACGTGGTGGCCACCGATCTGGACGCTTTTTCGCGTTGGTCACGTCAAACCTTGTTCAAGCTGCCGTTTGTGAAAGACCTGCACACCAGTTTTTCGTTGGGTGAAGTCAAAGCCATGGCGGCGTTGCCGCTGGCGCATCTGCGCTGACAACACGGATACGTAAAGAGGATCTCGACCATGAACACGAGCCCCCACCCGCACAACAAGGCTGCGGCTGAAGCACTGGCGCAGTACCGAAGCGTGCGCGCCAGCACCTTGGCGCTGATCGAAGGCCTGAGCGAAGAAGACTGCCAAGCGCAGTCCATGCCCGACGCCAGCCCGCTCAAGTGGCACCTGGCGCACACCAGTTGGTTTTTTGAGACCTTTGTGTTGGAAAGCGCCGAGCAGCAATTCACACCTTTCGACACCACCTTTCGCGTGCTGTTCAACAGCTACTACAACGCGGTGGGCGACAAGCATCCGCGGCCACAGCGTGGCCTGATCACGCGACCTGGTCTGGCCCAGGTGTTGGCCTATCGACGCAATGTCGACGCGCGCATGACCGCTGTCTTGACGCAGGGTCGCTCACCTCACTTGCTGACTATGGTGAGCCTGGGCTTGAACCACGAGCAGCAGCACCAAGAACTGATGCTCACCGATTTGAAGCACCTGCTGTCGCACAACCCGGCGCGGCCGGCCTACCGAAGAGCATGGCCGCTGGCCGCGGTGGTGGCGATGCCCATGACCTGGCTGGCCCAAACATCGGGGTTGCTTGAGGTCGGCCACAGCGGCGCCGACTTCTGCTTTGACAATGAAGCGCCACGCCACAAGACCTACCTGCGGCCCTACGCACTTGGCCGGCGCCTGGTGAGCCATGGCGACTGGTTGCATTTCATGGCCAACGGCGGCTACACCGACTCGCGCTGGTGGTTGTCAGCGGGCTGGGATTGGGTGCAATCGCTGGGCACGCAAGCGCCGCTTTACTGGTCGCGCAAGCCTGGTGGCACGCTGGACGATTGGCAAGTTTTCACCCTGCACGGCGCAGCGCCTGTCGACCCCTGCACACCGATCGTTCATATCAGCTACTTTGAGGCCGACGCCTACTGCCGCTGGGCGGGCCACACACAAGACCACTTGCGTGGGGCGCGTTTGCCGACGGAATTCGAATGGGAAAACGCCACGCACAGGGGTGCCGCGCAGCACATCGGGCAAGGCAACTTCGTGGAAACCAGCGCGCTGCACCCGATGCCCGCCGCCAAGCAGCCAGAGGGCTTGGTACAGATGATGGGTGACGTATGGCAATGGACCAGCAGCAGCTACGCGCCCTACCCCGGCTACCAACCCTGGCCGGGTGCGGTGGGCGAATACAACGGCAAGTTCATGGTCAACCAGTACGTCCTGCGGGGCGGCTCATGCGTTACACCGCGCAGCCACATTCGCGCAACCTATCGCAACTTTTTCCCCACCGATGCACGTTGGCAGTTCACGGGCTTGCGGCTGGCGCGAGATGTTGTCTGAGCTTTCCTCAGCCGCAATGCAACGGATCCGCATCAGCGACTTCAAGGTTCGAGCCGCCAACCCCGCAACTTGTTCAAGTCCAGCACCCTCACCCCACCGTACTCAATGCGAATGGCGCCCGAGGCTGACAGCGTGCTCAGCGCTTCATTCACCCGCTGGCGCGACAAGCCCACCAAGTAAGCCAGCTCCTGCTGCGTGATGCGCAGCAGTTGCCCCACACCTGGGTAGAGCACAGGATGAAAAAGCGCGGCCAGGTTGCGGGCCACTCTCGTGTCGGGGTCACTCAGTCGGTCGATCTCGCGGGCCGCAATGAACTGACCCAGGCGTTCATTCAACTGGTTCATTACATAGCGGTTGAAGGGAATGCTGCGCTCCAAGAGCCAATCAAAGTCGGCCAGCGGCAGGCCCGACACCACGCTCTTTCGCAGCGGTTCGATGTTGTAGCGATAGGCCTCGCGCTTGAGCAACGTGCCTTCGCCAAACCAGGCCCCGGGCGGCACGCCTGTGAAGGTGATGGGTGCGCCGCTCGCACTGTCGTTGCTCATCTTCAAGAGGCCATCCACCACGCCAAACCAATAGTTGGCTTGACGTCCAAATTTGCAAACATAGTCGCCGGGCGCTGCGTCCACCACTTGCAGCGCGGCTGTGACGCGGCTGCGCTCGTCCTTGTCCAACAAGGGCAGCCAAGGCACCATGGCCAGTTCGCCGGGTGTTGCGGGTCGCGCGCGTTGGCGCAGCGCTGGCGTGGTGCTGTTCATGCGTGGCTTATTACCCTCTCGATTGACATGGCGCTGACAAAGCGCCCGGGTGAAAGCCCTCCCCGGGTCAACCCTAGGAATGTCGTTGGGCCGACAACGCAGCGTCAAAGTTCTCTCTACAGTTCGGCGCTCCAGCTTCCACCCGGAGCCCTGTGTTGGCCACTACCTTTCCGCAATTGATGCTCGAACATGCTGCCAAGCGGCCGCAAGCGGCCGCACTGCGTGAAAAGGAGTACGGCATATGGCAGACCACCACTTGGGCCGCGTTGGCGCAATTGGTTCGGGCTTTGGCCTGTGGTTTGGCCAGCGCTGGCGTCAAGCGCGATGATCACGTGGTGGTGGTAGGCGAAAACCGCCCACGCCTGTACGCCACGATGTTGGCCGCGCAGGCCCTGGGTGCGGTGCCTGTGCCGCTGTATCAAGACGCGGCTAGCAGCGAATACGTCTTCCCTATCAACAACGCCGAGGTGCGTTTTGCGGTGGTCGAAGACCAAGAGCAGGTCGACAAGATGCTTGAGCTGCGCGGCCCGTGCCCCCAGCTGCTTAACGTTTGGTATGACGACCCCCGCGGCTTGCGCAAATACGCCGAACGAGGCTTGACATCGATCGACGCCCTCATCGAGACAGGCCGCGCTTTTGACGTCGCGCACCCTGGTTTTTTTGACGCCGCAGTGGCTGCCACAAAACCCGGCGACGTGGCCGCGATGTTCTTTACCTCAGGCACCACGGGCAATCCCAAGGGCGTGGTGCACACGCACTTCACTTTGCTGGACCGGGCACGTGCAGGAGCTGATTTCGACAAGCTCACCAGTGCTGAAGAAGTCCTGGCCTACATGCCACCGGCCTGGATCGGTCAAAACATCTTTAGCTATGCTCAATGGTTAGCCTGTGGTTATGTGGTGAACTGCCCCGAGTCAGCCGCCACAGTGACCATCGACTTGAAGGAAGTCGGGCCAACCTATTACTTTGCGCCACCGCGCATTTTTGAAGGCCTGCTCACGAGCGTGATGATCCGCATGGAGGACGCCAGCAGGATCAAGCGCCGCCTCTTCCACTACTTCATGGCCTTGGCCCAACGCGTGGGCCCAGCCTTGATGGACGGCAAGCCGGTGGGCTTGGTTGACCGCGTGCAGTACCTGCTGGGCAACTTTATGGTGTATGGCCCTCTGCGCAATACGCTGGGTTTGTCGCGCGTGCGTGTGGCTTACACGGCAGGTGAAGCCATCGGCCCGGACCTGTTCACTTTCTACCGCGCCATCGGCATCAACCTGAAGCAGTTGTATGGCTCGACAGAAACCGCCGTGTTCGTGTGCCTGCAACCCGACAACCAAGTGCGCGCCGACACCGTGGGCGTGCCCATTGCGGGCGTTGAGATCAAGCTGAGCAGCAGCGGTGAAATCCTCGTCAAGTCACCTGGGTTGTTAAAAGAGTACTACAAGAACCCAGTCGCCACCGCCGAAGTGCTGAGCGCAGATGGCTGGTATCACACGGGTGACGCGGGATTCATTGACTCCACAGGCCATCTGAAGATCATTGACCGCGCAAAAGACGTGGGCCACCTGCGCGGTGGTGCCAACGACGGCGCGATGTTTGCGCCCAAGTACGTGGAGAACAAGCTCAAGTTCTTCCCGCACATCAAAGAGGCCGTGGCTTTTGGCGACGGCCGCGACCACGCTTGTGCTTTCATCAACATCGACTTTGACGCCGTGGGCAATTGGGCAGAAAAGCGCAACTTGCCCTACGCGGGTTACACCGATTTGGCGTCCAAGCCCGAGGTGCTGGAGCTGATCCGCGAGTGCGTTGAAAAGGTCAACGCCGACCTGGCACAAGACGCCTTGCTCGCTGGCGGCCAGATCAGTCGTTTTTTGGTGCTGCACAAAGAACTGGACGCGGACGACGGTGAGCTGACCCGTACACGCAAAGTGCGCCGCGGCTTCATCGGTGAAAAGTTTGATGTGCTGGTCAATGCCATGTACGGCGGCAAAACCGAGCAATTCATTGAGACGGCGGTGAAGTTTGAAGACGGGCGCAGCGGCAGTGTTTCTGCCACTTTGAAGATCGTTGATGCCAAGACTTTTGCCAGCGTGAAGAAAGCGGCGTGATGAGCGACATGAACGACACGCCACCGGGTGCCGCCACCGAAGGCCGCAGCATCGGCGATGTGATCCTTGAAGTGGCCAATATCTCGCTGGCCTTTGGTGGCGTGAAGGCGCTCACCGACATCAGTTTTAACGTTCGAGAACACGAGGTTCGCGCCATCATTGGCCCCAACGGCGCGGGCAAAAGTTCGATGCTCAACTGCATCAACGGCGTGTACCAACCGCAACAAGGCCACATCACTTTTCGCGGCCAAACTTTCAGCCACATGAGCAGCCGGCAAGTGGCTGAAATGGGCGTTGCGCGCACCTTCCAGAGCTTGGCGCTCTTCAAGGGCATGAGCGTCGTCGACAACATCATGAGCGGGCGAAACCTGCACATGAAAACCAACATTTTTCAGCAAGCCGTGCGCGGTTTTGGCTGGGGCGCGGCCGAGCGTGAAGAAAGCGAGCACCGTGAGGCGGTGGAACACATCATCGACTTCCTGGAGATCCAGCCTTTTCGCAAAACGCCCGTCGGTCGCCTGCCTTACGGCTTGCAAAAGCGGGTTGACCTGGGCCGCGCGTTGGCCATGGAACCACGGGTGCTCTTGCTGGATGAACCCATGGCCGGCATGAACGTCGAGGAAAAACAAGACATGAGCCGGTTCATCTTGGACGTGAATGACGAGTACGGCACCACCATCGTACTCATCGAGCACGACATGAGCGTGGTGATGGATATTTCTGACCGTGTTGTGGTGCTCGACTACGGCAGGAAGATCGGTGATGGCACGCCCGACGAAGTGCGCGCCAACCCCGACGTCATCAGCGCTTACTTGGGGACTTCACACTGATGGGCGCTTTCCTCGAAACCTTTCTCGGCGGCCTGATGACGGGCGTTCTGTATTCGCTGGTGGCCTTGGGCTTCGTGCTCATTTTCAAAGCCAGCGGGGTGTTCAATTTTGCGCAAGGCGCCATGGTACTTTTCGCCGCGCTGGCGATGGCGCGCTTTGCGGAGTGGTTCCCCGCGCTGCTCGGTCTGGACAACAAGATCGTGGCCAACATGCTGGCCTTTGTTGGCGCACTGGCAGTGATGATCGCAGCCGCCTGGATCATTGAGCGCTGGGTGCTGGGCAAGCTCGTCAACCAAGAGGGCATCACGCTGTTGATGGCCACCTTGGGCATTGGCTACTTCATTGACGGCTTCGGCCAGACGGTGTTTGGCAGTGACATCTACAAGATCGACATCGGCTTGCCCAAGGACCCGATCTTCTTGCTGCAAAGCGTGTTTGATGGTGGCATCCTGGTCAACAAAGAGGACCTCTATGCCGCTGTCATCGCTGCGGCCTTGGTGGCCCTGCTGAGCTTGTTCTTCCAAAAGACCGCCACAGGCCGGGCCTTACGCGCGGTGGCCGACGATCACCAGGCAGCGCAGTCGATTGGCATTCCGCTCGACCGTATCTGGGTCATCGTGTGGAGCGTGGCAGGCTTCGTCGCGTTGGTCGCCGGCATCATCTGGGGCAGCAAACTGGGCGTGCAGTTTTCGCTCTCGCTGGTGGCCTTGAAAGCCTTGCCCGTGGTCATCCTGGGTGGACTGACCTCGGTCCCCGGCGCCATCATCGGCGGCCTGATCATCGGCGTAGGCGAGAAGCTGGCCGAGGTCTACGTGGGCCCCAGCTTCGGAGGCGGCATCGAGATCTGGTTCGGCTATGTGCTGGTGTTGTTTGTGCTTCTCGTGCGGCCGCAAGGTCTGTTTGGCGAGAAGATCATTGATCGCGTGTGAGCTGACGAAAGCAACCCACCATGCTCTACCGCGAAAACGGACAGTTCAAGACCAGTTACCGGGCTGACCAGCAGGTTTTCCCGATCACTCAAGACCGCATTGGCATTGCGCTGCTGGTCGTGTTCGCCATCGTTGGCGTGCCGCTGCTGGTCGACGAGTACATGTTCCGCGCCATCCTCACGCCGTTTCTGATCCTCGCTCTGGCCGCGCTGGGCCTGAATATTCTGGTCGGCTATTGCGGGCAAATCTCGCTGGGCACGGGCGCCTTCATGGCCGTTGGTGCCTACGCCGCCTACAACTTGATGGTGCGAATCGACAACATGCCTTTGCTGGTGGCGCTGTTGCTGGGCGGCTTGTCGGCCACGGTCGTGGGCGTGCTCTTTGGCATCCCTTCGCTGCGCATCAAGGGCTTGTATCTGGCCGTTGCTACTTTGGCTGCGCAGTTTTTTGTCGACTGGGCTTTCCTGCGTGTCAAATGGTTCACCAACTACTCCGCTTCAGGTTCGGTGTCGGTTTCGGGTCTCAATGTGTTCGGCATTGGCATCGAAACTCCGGTTGAAAAGTACTGGTTCTGCCTGGCCTTTCTGGTCGTCTTCGCGCTGGCCGCGAAGAACCTGGTGCGCAGCCACATCGGGCGCGAGTGGATGGCCATTCGCGACATGGACGTGGCAGCTGCGGTGATCGGTATTCGACCGGTCTACGCCAAACTCACAGCCTTTGCGGTGAGCTCGTTCATCGTCGGCGTGGCCGGCGCGCTGTGGGGCTTTGTGCACTTGGGCGGCTGGGAACCTGCGGCCTTCTCGATTGATCGCAGCTTCCAGCTTCTGTTCATGATCATCATCGGCGGCCTGGGCTCCATCATGGGAAGCTTTTTTGGTGCCGCTTTCATCGTCATCTTGCCCGTGTTCCTGAACCAGTTCCTGCCATGGCTGGGCGGTCTGATCGGCGCGCAGATCAGCACGGCCGCAGTGGCGCACACTGAGGTCATGATCTTTGGCGTACTGATCATCTTTTTCCTCATCGTTGAACCGCATGGCCTGGCGCGCATGTGGTCCACGGCCAAAGAGAAATTGCGCTTGTGGCCTTTCCCGCACTGAGCGGCGCCGCTGGCTTTTTGTTCCCATCCGCACTGAGCAGTGCTTTACCCACCCCTTCGGAGGTCGACATGAAAGTGAAGTCCCTGGTTTTTGCAGCCGCCACCTTGGCCGTCGGCCTGGCAGGCGTAGCGAACAACGCCTTGGCACAAGCCAAGGAACAGTTTTTCCCAGCCCTGGTCTACCGCACGGGGGCCTACGCCCCCAACGGCGTGCCCTTTGCAAATGGCTATGTTGACTATCTCAAATTGGTCAACGCCAAGGGCGGTATCAACGGCGTCAAGACCGTCTTCGAGGAGTGCGAGACCGGCTACGCCACCGACCGCGGCGTCGAGTGTTATGAGCGTCTCAAAGGCAAGCATGGTGGTGCCACCGTGTTCCAGCCCTTGTCCACGGGTATCACCTTCGCGCTGACCGAAAAGGCGCCTGGCGACAAGATCCCACTCATCACGGCGGGCTACGGCCGCAGTGAGAGCACCGATGGCAACGTCTTCAAGTGGAACTTCCCGCTCACCGGAACCTATTGGGACGCCGCCGACATCTTGCTTCAGCACCTGGCCAAAAAAGAAGGCGGCTGGGACAAGCTCAAAGGCAAGAAGATCGCACTGGTCTACCACGACAGCCCTTTTGGCAAGGAGCCCATCCCGCTGCTCGTAGAACGCTCCAAGATGCATGGCTTCGAGCTCCAGCAGTTGCCAGTCACGCATCCTGGCGTGGAGCAAAAGGCGACCTGGCTGCAGATCCGCCAAACGCGCCCCGACTACATCCTGCTGTGGGGCTGGGGGGTGATGAACTCAACCGCCCTGAAGGAAGCCGTGGCAACCGGCTACCCCCGCGAAAAGATGTATGGCGTGTGGTGGGCGGCTGCTGAACCCGACGTGAAAGACGTGGGCGATGCCGCCAAAGGCTACAACGGTCTGGCCTTACAACACGGCGCCGAACCCAACAGCAAGATTGCCAAGGACGTGCTGGCCATGGTGCACGACAAAGGCCAGGGCACAGGGCCGAAGGACGAAGTCGGCACCGTGCTGTACATGCGTGGCTTGTCGGCCGCCATGCTCGCAGTGGAAGGTGTGCGGCGTGCCCAGGAACGTTATGGCAAAGGCAAATGGGTCTCTGCCGAGCAAGCGCGGTGGGGTTACGAGAATCTGGCGCTGGACCAGAAAAAACTCGACGCCTTGGGTTTCGCCGGTGTGATGCGCCCCATCAGCACGAGTTGCGCTGATCACCGTGGCGCCACCTGGGCTCGCATACACACTTGGGACGGCAAGAAGTGGAACTTCACGTCCGACTGGTATGAGTCTGACGAGGCCATCATCAAGCCGATGATCCGTGCTGCGGCCGACAAATACGCCGCAGAGAAGAAGCTCACGCGGCGCACGCCTGAGGACTGCCAGACCTGACCCGCGCAGCGGGTCAGGTCTGGCTTCGACTGTGGACCACCGCTCCCGCCCCTCCCCCTCCCTCCGTGAGGGAGGGGCCTGTTGCACCC